>NZ_KV789093.1:76891-94108 GCF_001807465.1 Actinomyces sp. HMSC08A09
AGTCCGAGCAGTGCTCGCACGAGCAGGTGTCGCACTCGTCGTAGTGACCGTTGTCCTCGTGGTGGGCGTGGCCGTTGTGAATGTAGTCCACGTGGTCTCCGTGGATGACGGCGGGGTGCCCGCAGTCGGGGCCGTGGGTGTGCTGGTGGGCCTCAGCGGGGCGGTGCTCAGTGGTGGCAGTCATGATCGTGCTCCTTCGTGTGCTCGAGGGTGTCGATGAAGATGGATGCGACATGGTCGTCAATGAGGGAGTAGCTCTGGCGCTTGCCGTCGCGGACCGACTCGACCAGGTGGGCGTTGCGCAGGACCCGCAGGTGGTGCGAGACCAGGGGCTGGGAGACGCCGAGGAACGTCACCAGCTCGGTGACGTCAGCCGGTGAGCTGATGAGGCGGTAGACGATGCTCGCCCTCATGGGGTGAGCCAGCGCCTTGAACAGCTGCACCACGGCCGAGTCCTCCCCAAGGGGGGCCTCCGGTGGTGTCGCGACCTTTCGCATACAAGGGATTTTATATCAACTCGCCTTGATGTCAAAGCGTTCTTCCGCGGAGTGCGTTCGTGCGGCTCATGTAGCATTCCGGCCATGTCATCGGTGACCTCAGACAGTGGTGGGTGCGTACGCGGAGACGAGCGCATGATCTTCGGGCACCGGGGCCTGAGCTCGCTCGCCCCGGAGAACACCATGGCCGCTTTCCGTTGTGCAGTGGATCATCAGGTGAAGTGGGTGGAGGCCGACGTCGACGTCATCGCCGACGGAACAGTCATCATCTGCCACGACTCCACCCTGGACCGGACCACGAATCGCACTGGTCGGTACGACGACCTGACGGCGGCCGATCTGGCGGGCATCGACGCCGGAGGCTGGTTCTCCCCTCGGTTTGTGGGTGAGCCGCTGCCCGCCCTGAGCGATCTCATCGACCTCATGAACGACAGTGGTCTCAACGCCAACATCGAGATCAAGCCCAACGAGACCGGCAAGGAGGCGACCTTGCGCCTCATCGATGGCGTCATCACACAGCTCGAGCGCCTGCGCCCCGACGTCAAGGTCATCGTCTCCTCCTTCAGTCACCTCCTGCTCCTCCTGTTCAAGCAGCGCGCCCCGGAGGTCCCCGTGGGGTGTCTCTACGAGAGTCGTGCGCTGTCGGGTGACTGGAGGAGCACCCTTGAGATCGTGGGCGCCGACTTCATCCACCCCGAGGACTCCGGCCTGACCCGGCAGCAGGTCCAGGAGTTTCGGGATGCGGGCTACGGCGTCAACATCTGGACCGTCAACTCGCCCAGCCGAGCCGACGAGCTCTTCAGCTGGGGGGCCACCGGCGTCTTCTCCGACGTCGCCCACCAGATCCCTGGCTGCTGACACCCGTCTGCCCCCAGAACGCTATGTGAGAACCATCACCCGGGGTAGAGTGGGGGCATGGCACGTTACATCGAGCTCCACCCCGTCAACCCGCAGGTGCGTCTGGTTGAGAAGGTCGTCGACACATTGCGCGACGGCGGCCTGGTCGCCTACCCCACCGATTCCGGATACGCCCTGGCCTGTGCGCCGGGCAACAAGGAGGGGCTGGACCGGATTCGCACCATCCGCCAGCTCGACGGCAAGCACAACTTCACCTTCGTGTGCGCCGACTTCGCTCAGGTCGGACCGCTGGCCATCGTGGGCAACAACGCCTTCCGACTCATCAAGCGGCTCACCCCGGGGCCGTGGACCTTCATCCTCAAGGGCACCAAGGACGTGCCCCGGATGACGCTCAACCCCAAGAAGCACACGCTGGGCGTGCGCATCCCCGACCACGCCATCACCCAGTCCCTCGTCGCCGAGTTCGGTGCTCCCATCCTGTCCTCCACCTTCATCCGCCCCGGCCAGGAGGAGCCCGAGACCAACGGATGGGAGATCCAGGATTCGCTGGGGCACCTCATCGACGTCGTCGTCGAGGGGCCGGTCGGACAGGGGGAGCCCACCAGCGTCATCGACCTGACCGACGACGTCCCCGAGGTGCTGCGCGAGGGTGCAGGAGACGTCAGCCTCCTGTGACCGCGCCGGTCGTCGCCACGCTGGCAGTGCTCGCAGGGCCCGCCTCCACCTGAGGTCCTGCTGGCGCCTGTAGATCGTGCGTCCGCGGGGCCGGCGGCAGGGGAGATAGGGTCGGCGCATGGACCTGTTCGAGTCGGCCGGCACGGATGACGCCGGGATTCCCGTGGACTCCCACGCGCCGCTGGCAGTACGGATGCGTCCGCGCACACTCGATGAACTCCAGGGGCAGGCACACCTGCTCACCCCCGGATCGCCTCTGCGCCGCCTCGTGGAGCCGGCCGAGGCGGGCAGGGGCTCCCATGCCGGTGAACGGGGCGCCGCCGCGCGGCCGTCTAGCTCCTCCCTGTCCTCGGTCATCCTGTGGGGCCCACCCGGAACCGGCAAGACGACGCTGGCCTACCTGGTGGCACGGGGCAGCGGCCGCAGGTTCGTGGAGCTGTCAGCTGTCACGGCCGGCGTCAAGGACGTGCGCGCCGTCGTGACCGATGCCAGGCGCCGTCTGGCGGCGGGGGAGGAGACGGTGCTGTTCATCGACGAGGTGCACCGATTCTCCCGCTCCCAGCAGGACGCCCTGCTGCCCAGCGTGGAGAACCGGTGGGTGACGCTCATCGCGGCCACCACGGAGAACCCGTCCTTCAGCGTCGTCTCACCGCTGCTGTCCCGATCCCTGCTCCTGACGCTCCAGCCTCTGGGGGCCGATGACATCGGGCGCCTGATCGATCGCGCGCTGGATGACGAACGGGGCCTGGCCGGCACCGTGGGCATCAGCGAGGAGGCGCGCGAGCAGATCGTTCGCATGGCCGGCTCCGACGCCCGCAAGGCGCTCACCGTGCTGGAGGCCGCCGCCGGCACGGTCCTGGCGCAGACACCTGCTTCCAGCTCGTCTCCCCTCATCGAGGTGGCCGACGTCGAGCGGGCCGCGGACGTGGCAGCGGTGCGTTACGACCGCGCCGGAGACCAGCACTACGACGTCATCAGCGCCTTCATCAAGTCGATGCGCGGCTCGGACCCCGACGCCACGATGCACTATCTGGCGCGCATGATCGCCGCAGGGGAGGACCCCCGCTACATCGCCCGCCGCATCGTCATTCACGCCGCCGAGGACGTGGGCCTCGCCGACCCCACAGTGCTGTCCACCGCCGTTGCCGCCCAGCAGGCGGTCGCCATGATCGGGATGCCGGAGTCCGGGCTCATTCTCGCCGAGGCCGCGCTCGCCGTGGCCACTGCGCCTAAGTCCAACGCGGTCACTGTGGCGCTCAACGAGTCGTTGGCCGACGTGCGGGCCGGTAAGGCCGTGGCCGTTCCCGCTCACCTGCGCGACGCCCACTACGCCGGGGCCGAGGGACTCGGGCACGGCAAGGGCTACCGCTACCCGCACGATTTCCCCCACGCCGTCGTCGGCCAACAGTACCTGCCCGACGGGCTCGAGGGCAGCCGGTACTACCGGCCCACCGGCAACGGCTTCGAGAAGCAGCTGGCCTCCCGCCTCGAGGCGGTCAGGCGCATCCTCGACGAGCGATAGTGCGTACGCCTTGAGCGCCCCATCCGGGCAGAGCTTGAGGACCGTCTCACACCGGGCGGTTCCGACATGGGTTTTCGCCGGTGAGCACGCTAGAGTTCTCGAGTTGTCCACATCGGAAACGGCAGGCGCCTCCCGCAGGTGTCACCGGCCGACGACGATGCGGACCTCCTGGGGTCCCGGCCCGAACCGAGGCTTGACCCCGCGCCGTCGGCTCCCGCCACGGCGTGCGACCATCGATCCGACAGGAATGACACACATGAGCTCTTCACGCTCCCGCCGCCAGGTGCGCCTCTCCCGCGCCCTCGGCATCCCGCTGACCCCCAAGGCCGTGCGCTACTTCGAGCGCCGCCCCTACGGCCCCGGTGAGCACGGCCGCGCCCGCCGCCGCACCGAGTCCGACTACGCCGTCCGCCTCAAGGAGAAGCAGCGCCTGCGCGCCCAGTACGGCATCCGCGAGGCCCAGCTCCAGCGCGTCTTCGAGGAGGCCCGTCGCGGCCAGGGCCTGACCGGTGAGTCCCTCGTCGAGCTGCTCGAGATGCGCCTGGACGCCCTCGTTCTGCGCTCCGGGATCGCCCGCACCATCGCCCAGGCCCGCCAGGACGTGGTCCACCGCCACATCCTCGTCGACGGCAAGGTCGTGGACCGCCCCTCCTACCGCGTCAAGCCCGGCCAGACCATCCAGGTCCGTCCCCGCTCCCAGGTGATGGTGCCCTTCCAGGTCGCCGCCGCCGGTGCGCACCGCGACGTGCTGCCCCCCGTCCCGGAGTACCTCAACGTGGACCTCGAGAAGCTCTCGGCCACGCTGGTGCGCCGTCCCAAGCGCGACGAGGTCCCCGTGACCTGTGACGTCCAGATGGTCGTCGAGTACTACTCGCGCTGACCCTCACGCCCACCTGACGCCGGGGCGCCCCGGACCCATGAGAGGTTCGGGGCGCCCCGGCGTGGGAGTACGCTCACCATGGAGCAACTCGACCGGCTCCGCGCCCACAGGCGACTGGTTCCACCGTCTCCGCCGCGTACCTGGCCGGCCGGTCGGCCACACCACACCGTCCACCCGCCCAGCACCAGGCCCAAGAGCCGCAGTGCCCGGGCACACCTCGAACAGGATGAGGACCCCATGCGCACATCCGAGATCCGCAGCCGCTGGCTGGACTACTTCGCCGCGAACGAGCACGAGATCCGGCCCTCGGTCTCCCTGGTGTCTCCCGAGCCCTCCATCCTGTTCACCGTGGCCGGCATGGTGCCCTTCATCCCCTACATCCTGGGTACCGAGGAGGCCCCCTGGCCCCGGGCCGCCTCGGTGCAGAAGTGCATCCGCACCAATGACATCGACAACGTCGGTATCACGACGCGCCACGGCACCTTCTTCCAGATGAACGGCAACTTCTCCTTCGGCGACTACTTCAAGGAGGGGGCCATCTCCTACGCCTGGGGCCTGCTGACAGGCAGCCGCGAGGAGGGCGGCTACAGTCTGGACGGGGACCGGCTGTGGATGACGATCTGGGAGGAGGACCAGGTCTCCCTGGACTACTGGACCCGTGAGATCGGGGTGCCCGCAGAGCGGATCCAGCTCCTTCCCTTCAAGGACATCTCCTGGTCCACGGGCCAGCCCGGCCCGGCCGGCTCCTGCTGCGAGATCCACTACGACCGCGGCCCCGCCTACGGGCCCGACGGCGGTCCCGCCGTCGACACCCAGGGCGACCGCTTCCTGGAGATCTGGAACCTCGTCTTCGACGAGTTCCTGCGCGGAGAGGGCAAGGGCCACGACTTCGAGCTCCTGGGCAAGCTCGACCAGACGGCCATCGATACCGGTGCCGGTCTGGAGCGCCTGGCCTTCATCATGCAGGACAAGCCCAACATGTACGAGATCGACGAGGTCTTCCCCGTCATCAAGGCCGCCGAGGAGCTGTCCGGAAAGGCCTACGGCCGCGGCTCGGCCGGCCCCGAGGCGGGCGAGGCCTACCACGATGACGTGCGCATGCGGGTCGTCGCCGACCACGTGCGCTCAGCCCTCATGCTCATCTGCGACGGCGTGCGCCCCGGCAACGACGGCCGCGGCTACGTCCTGCGCCGCCTCATCCGCAGGGCCGTGCGCTCCATGCGCCTGCTCGGCGTCGACGAGGCCGCCATGCCCACCCTGCTGACCGTCTCGAAGGACGCCATGAAGTCCTCCTACCCCGAGCTGGAGACCGGCTGGAGCACCATCTCCGAGGTGGCCTACGGCGAGGAGGACGCCTTCCGCCGCACCCTGGCCGCCGGCACCACGATCCTGGACACCGCGGTGGCCTCGGCCAAGAAGGAGGCGGGCCGCTCCGGGCGTCCACTGGTGTCGGGCAAGAGCGCCTTCGAGCTGCACGACACCTACGGCTTCCCCATCGACCTGACCCTCGAGATGGCGGCCGAGCAGGGGGTCGACGTCGATGAGAGCGCCTTCCGCAGCCTCATGAACGAGCAGAAGGAGCGCGCTCGGGCCGACGCGCGCGCCAAGAAGACCGGACACGCCGACATCCGCGTCTTCCGCGAGCTGGAGAAGGAGATGGGCGGCGGCTCGACCTTCCTGGGCTACACCGAGTCCTCCGCCGATGCCACCGTCACCGGGATCCTCGTCGACGGCGTCCCGCAGAGCGTCGTCACCGCCCCGGCCGAGGTCGAGGTCGTCCTGGACCGGACTCCGTTCTGGGCCGAGATGGGCGGCCAGCTCGCCGACCAGGGCACGATCCGGCTGGCCGACGGCGGCACCGTCGAGGTCGACGACGTCCAGGCCCCCGTCAAGGGGCTGCACGTCCACCGCGGCACCCTGACCGAGGGCACGATCGCGGTGGGGGAGAAGGCCTTCGCCCAGATCGACTCGGCGCGCCGCCTGGCGATCGCCCGCGCCCACACCTCCACCCACATGGTGCACAAGGCGCTCCACGAGATCGTCTCCGACAACGCCACCCAGGCCGGCAGCGAGAACTCGCCCTCCCGCATGCGCTTCGACTTCCGCCACGGCTCAGCCCTGGCCTCGGACCAGATCTCCGGCATCGAGGAGCGGGTCAACAACAGGCTCTCGGAGGACCTGGCCGTCACCGACGAGGTCATGGACATCGACGCCGCCCGCGCCGCAGGCGCCATGGCCCTGTTCGGAGAGAAGTACGGCAAGCAGGTGCGGGTCGTCTCCATCGGGGGTGACTGGTCCAAGGAGCTGTGCGCCGGCACTCACGTCCCCAGCACCGGCCACATCGGCCGCATCGCGGTGCTGGGCGAGTCCTCGATCGGTTCGGGCGTGCGCCGCATCGACGCCCTCGTCGGTGAGGGCGCCTACGGCTACCAGGCCAAGGAGCACGCGCTGGTCTCCCAGCTCTCAACCATGGTCGGAGGCCGCCCCGAGGACCTGCCCGAGCGCGTCGAGAGCCTCATGACGCGCCTGAAGGACGCCGAGAAGCGCCTGGCCGCGGCCGAGCAGGCGGCGCTGTCGGCGCGCACGGCCGGCATCGTCTCCGACGCCGTCCGGCTGGGCGAGGTCCGTCTTGCCTCAGCCGACCTCGGGACCGTCGGCTCGGCCGATGCCGTACGCTCGCTGGTCCTCGACACCCGCAGCCGACTCGGTGACGCCGAGCCCGCCGTCGTCGCCGTCGGCGCGGTCGTCGGCTCGCGTCCGGTCGTGGTGGTGGCCACCAATGCCGGTGCTCGTGACCAGGGCATCCGTGCCGGTGCCCTGGTGCGCACCGCCGCCCAGGTTCTGGGCGGCGGAGGCGGTGGCAAGGACGACCTTGCCCAGGGCGGTGGTCAGAACCCCCAGGCTCTCGACGAGGCGCTGCGCGCCGTGGCCGAGCAGATCCAGGCCTGATCCGGGAAACCGGATCGCCCCACACGCGTAGCAGATCCTGTGACAGGCTCATCGGCTCAACCGGACCCGACGCAATTCCGTCCCGGTGTCCGCATCGCCTTCGATGTCGGAAAGGCACGTATTGGTGTCGCTCGTTGCGATCAGGACGCGATCCTGTCGTTTCCTGTGGTAACTCTCAGGCGGGACCGCTATGGTGCAGACCTCGACGAGGCCGTTGACCTCGTCGAGGAGGACGGTGCCTTCGGGGTGATCGTCGGTTTGCCCAAGCACATGGGCGGCGGCAGCTCGAGCTCAACCAGGGATGCCCGCCAGTGGGCGCGAGACCTGGCGAGCCGCCTGCCGCAGCGAGTGTGCGTCCGGCTGGTCGACGAGCGGCTCACCACCGTCTCTGCTCACCGGGATCTGCACGCGGCCGGCCTGAAGGAGAGGAGCTTCCGCGGTATTGTCGACCAAGCGGCAGCGGTCGTCATCCTCGAACAGGCCATCACCACTGAGCGGATGTCCGGGGTCCCGGCCGGTGAGCGAGTCCACCCGATCAAGAGAGGCAGAGCGTGAGCCACGACGATTTCTTCGCCGAGCTCGGCATCCAGCGCGATGAGGACGCTGGTGACGCCAAGGACAAGCCCAAGAGCCGCAGGCAGCGGCGCATGGAGAAGGTCGAGCGCCGTCAGCGCAAGCGGCGCCGGCACTGGCTGACCAGCCTTGTCATCGTCATCACCCTCGTGGCCGTCGGCGTCCTGGGCTACAAGGCCATCGGGATCATGCGCGACGCCTCCGCCCAGGCGACTCACGCCGAGGACTACAAGGGTGAGGGCGAGGGCGAGGTCACCGTGACGATCCCGGAGGGGGCCTCCGGGGCTGACATCGGAGACATCCTCCAGAGCAAGGGCGTCGTCGCCTCCGGTAAGGCCTTCACCAATGCGGCGAAGAACAACCCGAAGGGCAGTACGATCCAGCCGGGCACCTACAAGCTCAAGAAGAAGATGTCCGCCAACTCCGCTCTTCAGGCGCTGCTCGATCCTGAGAGCAAGGGCGATCACACGCTGACCATCCCCGCAGGTGTCTCCAAGCAGATCGTCAAGGACCGGCTCAAGAAGGTCGGCAGCTTCACCGACGAGCAGATCGAGGCAGCCTATGCCGACTCCGCGGCCATCGGTCTGCCCGCCGAGGCCGGCGGCAATGTCGAGGGCTGGCTCGCCCCGGGCACCTACGACGTCACTGAGAACGCCACGCCGAAGGATTTGGTCAAGAAGATGGTCTCCCAGACCGTCACCCAGCTCAAAGAGCTCCAGGTGCCCAAGGAGGACTACCAGAAGGTTCTGACCAAGGCCTCCATCGTCGAGCGCGAGGTCAACAGTGAGCGGTACTACGGGCAGGCAGCGAGGGTCATTGAGAACCGTCTGTCGCAGACAGACGGAGAGACCCATGGCCTGCTCCAGATGGACTCGACAGTGCAGTACGGCCTGGGACGTTATGGAGGCATCCCCACCGAGGCGGAGACTCAGGACGCGAACAACCCGTACAACACCTACGTTCACAAGGGTCTCCCGCCCGGGCCGATCGGCAGCCCCGGCGAGGCGGCCATCAAGGCGGTGCTCAACCCGCCGGCCGGGAGCTGGCTCTACTTCGTCACGGTGAACCTCGAGACCGGCGAGACCCTGTTCGCCTCCACCAACGAGGAGCAGAAGACCAACACCAAGAAGCTCAACGACTACTGCAAGAAGAACCAGGAGATCTGCAACGGCGAGAAGAAGAGTGGCTGAGTCGCCGGCGGGGGAGATCCGCCACCGCGCCGCCGTCATCGGCAGTCCGGTGAGCCACTCGCTGTCACCCGTGCTGCACCGGGCCGCCTACGCCGGGCTCGGACTGGACGACTGGTCCTACGAGCGGCGCGAGACCGACTCGGAGGCGCTGTCGGCTCTGCTCGCCGAGCTGGCCGCTCCGGTTCAGGCCGGTCCGGCCTGGGCGGGCCTGAGCGTCACCATGCCCCACAAGCAGACGCTCCTGGCGCGCCTGGACGTCATCGACCCTCTCGCCGAGGCCGTCGGCGCTGTCAACACCGTGGTGGCACAGCGCAGCGGCGCAGGAGGTGCGCTCCTGGCCGGTTTCAACACCGACGTCGCTGGTATCGTCGGCGCGCTGCGGGAGACCGCCCGTACACAGGCACCGGACTGCCCAGGCGGCCGCCTGCGAATCGAGCAGGCCGTGGTGCTCGGATCGGGGGCCACCGCCTGCTCCGCCCTCGCGGCGCTCGGAGAGCTCCGGGCCGGCCGGATCACCGTCGTGGCCCGACGACACGCCGGCCCCGGTCGCGCACTCAGCGCCGCCCACCGCATGGGGCTGGACATTGAGACTCTCACCTGGAAGCCGTCCGACTCCGCCTCTAACACCGAGGCGGCCCGCCGCCTGGCCGCAGCCGACGTTGTCATCTCGACCCTGCCCGCTCATGCGGCCGACCCACTGGCAGCCCCACTGAGGCGTGCCCTGGACCAGGCCGAGGGCACCCGCCCAGGAGCCGTCCTGCTCGATGTCGTCTACGCCCCCTGGCCCACCGCCGTCGCCGGTGCCTGGGCTCATGCCGGGGGAGCCCTCGCCCCGGGCTGGCTCATGCTCCTGCACCAGGCCGTGCCCCAGGTGCAGCTCATGACCGGGCAGCAGCCCGATATCGATCTCATGCGTACCGCGCTCCTCGCAGCCGTCGCCCCCACCACGGATACCTCGACAACCGCATACTGACCCGCGCAACATCAACGTTCCAGGTTGGGCGAGGCAGGTAGCGGCATCGGCGTGTGAGAGTATCTACCCCATGCTTCGATGGATGACGGCCGGGGAGTCCCACGGCGAGGCTCTGACCGCGGTGCTGGAAGGCGTGCCCGCGGGCGTGCGGATCACCAGTGAGGACATCCGGGCGGCACTGGCCCGGCGTCGACTGGGGCACGGGCGTGGTGCCCGCCAGGCCTTCGAGCGCGACGAGCTGCGGGTATTGGGGGGCATCCGCCACGGGAGTACCATCGGCAGCCCCATCGCCCTGCAGATCGGCAACTCCGAGTGGCCCAAGTGGTCCACGGTCATGAGCGCCGACCCCGTGGACCCCAACGACCTGCTCATCGACGCCGGCACCGGTGACGAGCGCGAGATTGCCCGTAACCGCCCGCTGACCCGCCCCAGGCCCGGGCACGCGGACCTGCCGGGGATGCTCAAGTACGACCTTCCTGAGGCCCGCCCGGTCCTGGAACGGGCCTCAGCCCGCGAGACCGCCGCCCGTGTGGCGCTGGGGGCCGTGGCTGAGGCCATTCTGGAGCAGGTCGCCGGTGTCAGGCTGGTCAGTCACGTCGTGCGGATCGGATCGGTCGCCCTGCCCGATGACGTACCCCCGCCGAGAGCTGAGGACACCGAGCGACTGGACGCCGATCCCGTGCGCTGCACGGATCCGGCCACCAGTGCCGCCATGGTCGCCGAGATCGACGCCACCAGGAAGGACGGCGACACGCTCGGGGGCGTCGTCGAGGTCATCGCCACCGGTGTCCCGGTGGGACTGGGCACCCACGTCAGCGCCGACCGCCGCCTCGACGCGCGCCTGGCGGCCGCTCTCATGGGGATTCAGGCCGTCAAAGGCGTGGAGATCGGTGACGGCTTCACCGAGGCGGCCCGGCGGGGCTCAGCGGCTCACGACGAGATCGTCTCAGTGGACTGCGGAACACTCACCCGGTCCACCAACCGCGCCGGTGGCATCGAGGGCGGTATCTCCAACGGCTCCGACGTGCGGGTACGGGCGGCCTTCAAGCCGATCTCCACGGTGCCCAGGGCCCTGCGCACCGTCGACCTGGCCACGGGCGAGCCCGCCACCGGGCTCCACCAGCGCTCAGACGTGTGCGCCGTCGTCCCCGGAGCGGTCATTGCACAGGCCATGACTGCTCTGGTTCTGGCCGATCTTCTGCTGGACAAGACCGGAGGAGACTCGGTCGATGAGGCCGGACGCAACCTGCGTTCCTACCTGGACCGCATCGCTGAACGGACGCAGTGGCGAACCGAGCGGTGAATCTTGTGGCAAGTCGGTCTGCTCGGGCGATACTGGTAGCACCCACAGCGATCTCGACGGAGAGGGAATCACGATCATGACCTGGAAGCGTGTTCCGACCATCGCTCTGCGCGACGACCAGCTGCCCCTGGTTCTGGTGGGGCTGCCCGGCGCGGGCAAGACCACTCAGGCCAGGCTCCTGGCCCAGGCCCTGGGCGTCCAGGTCACTGACACCGACGCTGAGATCCGCCGGCGCGCCCGCATGACGATCCCAGAGATCTTCGCCGCCGAGGGGGAGGAGAGCTTCCGCGACCGCGAGCACCGGGCCATGCGGGCAGTCCTGGACTCGCCGGCGGCCGCTCAGGGTGTCATCGCCCTGGGCGGGGGAGCGGTGCTGCGCCCTGAGAACCGAGACCTGCTGCGCGGTCACACGGTCATCTACCTGTCCGCCTCTCCGAGCACTGCGGCCAAGCACGTGGGGGACGGGGTCGGGCGCCCGGTCATGGCCCCGGACGCGGACTCGGACCAGGCCCGTGCCGCTCAGCAGCGCTGTGAGGAGCAGGGCGAGCACGCGGGCGTCCTGGCGCGGATGGAGGCCCTCCATGCTCAGCGCTCGCCGCTGTACTCCGAGGTCGCCACGCTGACCGTGCCCACTGATGGGCTCAGTCCCCAGCAGGTCGCCGCTCTCATCCTGGTGGCCCTGGGGGTCCAGACCTCTCAGGCAGTCAGTGTCCTGGCTCCCATGGCCGAGACGCAGACAGACTCGCCCGCTGCCCCGGACGGGGCCGACGCCTCGCCACGGCGCGTCCGCGTCCGGCCCGTGGCAACCACCGAGGGCAGCAGCGGCGCACGGAGGGTCACCGTCGGCGGCCCGAGCCCCTACGACGTCCTCATCGGCCACGGGATCCTGGCCGAGCTGCCCCGCATCGTGCAGGACGTCCCCGGAGCAGGTGCGGGTGGCGTCGCCGTCATCCACGCCAAGGCGCTGGCCGACCGCGCCCGCGCTGCCGAAGCGGCGCTGACCGCCGAGGGGCTGCGCGTCCTGCGCCTCGAGGTCCCCGATGGGGAAGCAGCCAAGAAGGCGCGCGTCGCGGAGTACCTGTGGGAGCGGCTCGGCTCCTTCCGCCTGGGCCGTGACGGGCTTGTCGTCGGACTCGGTGGCGGAGCGACGACGGACCTGGCCGGTTTCGCGGCCGCGACCTGGCTGCGAGGCGTTCCCGTGGTTCAAGTGCCCACTACGCTTCTGGCCATGGTGGACGCCGCCGTGGGCGGTAAGACGGGAATCGACACGCCGGCAGGCAAGAACCTGGTGGGTGCCTTCCACCCGCCGGCCGCCGTCATCGCCGACCTGGAGATGCTCTCCACTCTGCCGGCCGCTGAGCTGCGGGCCGGACTCGGAGAGGTCATCAAGTGCGGCCTGATCGCCGACTCGGTCATTCTCGACCGGGTCCTGGCCGATCCCGCCGACTGCCTGACCTGGGACTCGCCAGTGCTGGCCGACCTGGTCGCCCGGTCCATCGCGGTCAAGGCCGCCGTCGTGGGGGAGGATCTCACCGAAGCCGGCCTGCGGGAGGTTCTCAACTACGGGCACACCTACGCCCACGCGATCGAGAAGGTCACCGACTACTCCTGGCGTCACGGAGAGGCGGTCGCCGTCGGATGCGTCTTCGCCGCCGAGATCGCACACCGCAACGGCAGTCTGAGCAGCGACGCACTCGCCCTGCACCGTCAGAGCCTGGAATCGGTCGGTCTGCCGACCCGCTTCCCCGAGGGGGAGGGGCGCTGGGAGGAGCTCAAGGAGGCCATGATGAGCGACAAGAAGGTGCGCGGTGGCCGGCTGCGCCTCGTCCTGCTCGACGACATTGCCAGGCCTGTGCGGGCTCAGGCGCCGGCGGAGAGCGTTCTCCTATCAGCTCATGAGGCCGTCACCGGTGGGTCCGACCGGCCAGAAGGGGACCTCGGTTGAGCGCCACGGTACCGGGCTCCCTCATCCTCATCGGCCCGCCGGGGGCCGGCTGCTCCTGCGTGGCCCAGGCCATCGGGGGTGCCCAGGGCCTGACCGTGCTCGATCTGGGCCGGCTCGTCGCCGACGAGCTGGGCACCCGCCCCGACCTGGCACTCGTCGCGGTGCCGGAGACCGAGTACCGCCGCATCGAGGCCGGCACCGCTGAACGGCTCCTGGAGCGGGCCGAGACCGGGGGCCTCGTCGTCGCCCTGGGATCGGGCTGTCTGGAGGCCACGGGAGTGCGTCAGGGCCTTGAGCGCCTCAGGGGCGCCAATCGGGGAACTCACCATGTCGTGTCCCTGACGTGCGCCACCCGGGTCCTGGCCACCCGTAACGGTCTCGACGCACCGCGGTCCGTGGCCCTGGGAACCATCCACCACCAGTTCGTCCAGATGCTCCACGAGCGTCAGGCCCGGTGCCAGGACCTGGCCGACGTCGTCATCGACACCACCTCAACGACCCCAGACGAGGCCTGCGAGAAGGTCATGAGTGCCGTCGGAGCTGATTTGTCCCGCCACTCGTGATCGGTGCGACACGCCCGTCGCCGGGGGAGCGCAGTGCCTCGCGGTAGGATCAGCGCGTCCCAGATGCAATGCAACAGTGAGGAAACCCTCGTGGCCACGACGAACGACCTGAAGAACGGCATGGTGCTCAACCTTGAGGGCCAGCTGTGGCAGGTAGTGGAGTTCCAGCACGTCAAGCCCGGCAAGGGCCCCGCATTCGTGCGTACCAAGATCAAGAACGTCCTGTCCGGCAAGACCGTTGACAAGACCTTCAACGCCGGCCTCAAGGTCGAGACCGCCACTGTCGACCGGCGCGACATGCAGTACCTCTACAAGGACGGCGACGACTACGTCTTCATGGACGTCAAGTCCTACGAGCAGACCTACGTCCCCTCAGCCACCGTCGGCGAGGCCGCCACCTTCATGCTGGAGAACCAGGAGGTCATCGTGGCCTTCCACGAGGACTCGGTGCTGTTCGTCGAGCTGCCGGCCTCCGTGGTCCTGACGATCTCCCACACCGAGCCGGGCCTGCAGGGCGACCGCTCCAGCGCCGGTACCAAGCCCGCCACGGTCGAGACCGGTGCTGAGATCCAGGTCCCGCTGTTCCTCAACACCGGTGACAAGGTCAAGGTGGACACCCGCTCCGGCTCCTACATCTCCCGCGTCAACGACTGATGACCGAGCATCCCGAGGAGGTCTCGAGCCACTCGAGCCCCGCATCGCGCCACCCGGTCACCGCCCGCACCAAGGCGCGCCGGCGTGCCATCGAGATCCTCTTCGAGGCCGATCAGCGCGGGATGCTGAGCTCCGAGGGCTCCGAGGAGCTGCGTTCCTTCGCGCAGCTGCGCGCCGTCAGCTCGGCCAACCACACCGAGGCTCCTGCCTACACGCGGGAGATCCTCGACGGTCTGTGCGATCACCTGGGCGACGTCGACGAGACGATCCAGACCTACGCCCAGGGGTGGACCCTGGGGCGGATGCCGGCCGTCGACCGCGCCATTGCTCGAGTCGCCACCTGGGAGATCGTCTACAACGACGAGGTGGATGCGCCCGTTGCCGTGGATGAGGCCATGACGCTGAGCCGGATGCTCTCCACCGACGAGTCACCCAGGTACCTCGGTGGACTTCTGGGGCGTATCGGAGACCTCGCGGACACGTTGCGCTGAATCACGGCGCGCAGGGGCTCACGGCATGGGGATGACTCCCTATGCCGTGAGTTGCGTCCGTCCTGCATCGGTGGCCTAGGCTGAGGCCGCCCCCTCTGCCGATGCTGGAGTGCTCCGTGAGTCAGCTACCTCCCCAGGATCCCAACGACTACCCCTACATCAAGGGCGTCGGCGCATCGCAGGATGGGGTAGGCGGTGTCGACAACCCTGTAGCAGTACTGTCCGGCCCCCACGTGGCCGGCTACCCCTGGGCGGGATCGGGAATGCCCTACCCCGCCGGGCCCCATCCCTTCGGAGGCCTCCCGTCGTCTCCAGCAGCACCCGGAGGCTATCCGTGGAACGGACCTACGCCTGTTCCTCACAGTCCCTACCCTCCAATGGGACTGAACCCGGTTCTTGGATTCGCCTGGAACGACCCGGTCCTCATGTGCGAGCGCAAGCGCTCCGCGACCCGTAAGGTCTCGCTCACCAGCGGCATCATCGGGCTCATCACCATGGTGATCCAGATGGCCATCATCGTCACCATGTTCCTCGCCATCGGGTACGCGGGCCAGCAGGGCGAGTTCTTGCTGTTCGTGTCCCTTCTCATCGTGGTCCTCGCTCCGATGGCCGTTGGCCTTGGATGGATCACCACCTTCATTCTGGCTCTGGTCGCCTGTATTCAGGCCCGTTCCCGCATGCCTCAGGTTCAGCCGGACGGATGGATCCAGGCCAAGACACCAACGCTGGCGCTGCTGGTCACAAGCATCGTGGCGGGACTGCCCACCCTCATCATGTACGTGGTCCTGTACGAGGCGCTCTCACGCGACTACGCCGATGATTTCATCGATGGCTTCTTGGAGCCATTACTCATGTTCTGCGGCCTGACCCAGGTCCTGATCGTCGTGGGGTTCGTGTTTCTTCTCCGTATGAGCAAGGCACTGGACCCGGCGGTCAGAACATCTCAGGCCCCGGGAGGGCAGCCCGCATGATCTGTTCGCAGCAGCGATGCGAACTCGGGCGTCGACGTGTCATCGAGATGCTTGTCGACGCCGATCAGTGCGGGATGCTGGGCGCTGGTACAGGGTGCGAGGAGGCTCGCGGCATGGGGCGGGCTCCCTATGCCCTGAGTTGCACCTGTCCGACGCGGTTGACCTAGGCTGCGGCCATCCCCTTTGCCAATGCCGGAGTACCCCATGAGCCACCTACCTCCCCAGAATCCCAACAACGACCCCCATATCCAGGGCGCCGGCCACCCACGGAACGCTCCCACGGCTGTTCCTTACGGCCGCTACAACCCTCCGGTGGGGCAGATGCCTGCTGCTGGCTTCGGCTGGAATGACCCGGTCTTGATGGAGGTTCAGCGTAAGCGCTCCGCGACCCGCAAGGTCTCGGTCGCCGGCAGCATCATCGGGCTCATCACCATGAGTGTCCAGGTGATCGCCACCAGTTCCGTATTCGTCGCTTACATCTTGCCGCCTCTGGAATTCACGTTCCTCGCCCTTCTCATGGCGATCGTCGCCCCGTTCGTCGTTGGCCTCGGGTGGATCGTGACGTTCATCCTCGGTCTTATCGCCTGTATTCGGGCAAACTCCCGGACGCCTCAGGTCCAGCCCGACGGATGGATTGAGGCCAAGATGCCAACGTCGGCTCTGCTGGCCGCTAGTATCGTGGCGGGACTTCCCACCCTTGCCATATTTCTTACTTGGTTCTGGCAGATCCACCACGGCATCGGGGGCACCGTCACCTACGTCCTCTTCACAGTGCTCGTCGCCAGCTATCTGGTGCAGGTTCTGATCGCAGTGGAATTCATCGTTCTGCTCCGTAGGAGCAAGGCACTGGACCCATCGGTGAGAGTGTCTTAGTCGCCGGGAGCTCGAATGCTGCGCGGCTGAGGCATGGACTGAGGGGCTCGCGGCACATGGGGTGGACTCCCTATGTCGTGAGCTGTGCCCATCCGACGCGGTTGACCTAGGCTGCGGCCATCCCCTCTGCTGATCCTGGAGTACCCCATGCCTGTTCCTGACGGCCGCTACAACCCCCTGGTGGGGCAGACGCCTGCTGCTGGCTTCGGCTCGATCGACCCGGTCCTGACGGAGGTTCAGCGCAAGCGCTCCGCGACCCGCAAGGTCTCCGTCGCCGGCAGCATCATCGGGCTCATCACC
>NZ_KV789093.1:94128-145622 GCF_001807465.1 Actinomyces sp. HMSC08A09
CCGGCAGCATCATCGGGCTCATCACCATGATGATCCAGATCATCTTCACCACCTACGAACTCCTCACTGCCAACCTGCAGGGGGAAGAGTACCTGGAGCTCGCGCTCCTTGCCCTTCTCATGATGATCGTCGCCCCGTTCGTCGTTGGCTTCGGGTGGGTCGTGACGTTCATCCTCGGTGTCATCGCCTGTATTCGGGCGAACTCCCGGACGCCTCAGGTCCAGCCCGACGGATGGGACGACGCCAAGAGCCCAACGTTGATGCTGCTGGTGGCGAGTATTGTGGCGGGGCTTCCCACCCTCGCCATTTATGTCGCTTGGTTCTCGGAGGGCTCGTCCGAGTCCGCTGTTACATCACTGCTTGTCGCCTGTGACCTGGTGGAGGTTCTGATCGCAGTGGGGTTCATCGTTCTGCTCCGCATGAGCAAGGCGCTGAACCCGGTGGCCTGAGCATCTCAGGCCCCGGGAACGCAGCCAGCATGATCTCTTCCCGGGCCCGATGAGAACAACGGGCGCTGCATCAGCTACTCATCCATCGCCCGTACGACGATGTAGTCAATATCCACCTGGGCCTGCGTGAAGCCCTCATGCTTGAGTCGCCCCCGGTGGATGCTTCCGCTGTGCGTGGTCAGGCAGATGTGGTAGGCGGCGTCGTCACCGAAGCAGGCATCGAACTCCTTCTGCGATGCTGAACGCAAGACCTCATGGTAGGGCTGACCGTCGAAGAGGAAGAGAATGCTCTCGGGGGTCTTCTCCATCCCGTAGGTGTGCCACTGGGTGAGATCGGGCCGCGGCGAGATCCCCAGGTTGCTTCCCTTGCCCCCCGCCTGGCCGTAGTGCACAGTCGACTCTGCGATGCCGGTGGCGCTGCCGCCGCCGTAGGTCTCCACGACATCGATCTCGCCCCCGTTGTCGTCGTCGTCCGCCCGCAACCAGATGCCGGCGAAGAGTCCCTCAGGCGACTGAGGGAAACGTGCCCTGGTCTCCAAGGAGCCGTAGACAAAGGAGAACAGCCCCTGCGTGGTGACAAAGGCCTGGTCGACGTAGCGCAGGGTCGGCTCCTTGTCGAAGCGGTTCTGGAAGCCCTTGAGGGGGGTGGCGCGCTTGCGCCACAGGACATGCCCGACACTGTTGCTGACGCTGTGTGTGTCATGGGTGAACACCCCCCAGTCGTAGCTGGCACAGGACTCGGGCTCTGAGCGGTTGTCCCGCCACCGTGACGGAGAGAAGTCCGATCCGTCAGAGAACTGCTCATTGAAGATGACGTTGCTGAAGTCGTAGGAGGACTCCGCAGCCGCTGCCTGCGAGGGGGAGGCGAGACTGGCGGCGGCCAGTCCTGCCCCGGCGCTGAGGCCGGTGATGATCGAACGTCGAGTGGGGAGTGTCATGAGGGCATTCCTTGCTTGAGAAGAAGTCACTGACGCAGCAGCAACACCGGACCGTACCTGCTCTGCGACATCGTTCAGCTCTCAATCGGGCTCAGATGGATCCGGCACTCACTTCTCAAGCTCTCGACATGTTGTGACGATCTCGCAGTCAGCGTCCGACGACGCCTGAGCATTGGGCTAAGACTAAACATTGTTACGGACAGTTTGTAGATGCGAAACACGTCCTGTTGCGATTGTCGTCAAGTGCTGAGCCGTTCCGCAGCCATTGGCGTGACCTTCGTCTCCGAAGGTCGTGCTGTGTGGGCAAGCACATCCCGCCTGAGGTGACGTACACTCGATGGCGACCAACATCCTTTAAGTCCGTCCAGAGAGGCGGGGAAGGAGGCCTGAAATGGCCGAAAGTTTGTCAGGCGCCTCTGGCGCACCGATCCTGGGCAAGGAGATCCTCGGACCTCCCGATATAGCCCGTTCCCTGTTCCGTATCGCGCACGAGATTCTGGAGCGCAACCACGGGACGCAGGACATCGTCGTCCTCGGGATCCCCAGTGGGGGAGCACCACTTGCGCACAGACTCGTCGAGGCGCTTGCTGTCGCCGCGGGAGAAGGGACGCAGTGGTCCGAGCAGGCACAGTCCTCCGCCAAGGTCCCGGTCGGCACCCTGGACATCACCATGTACCGCGATGACCTGGGACGTCACCCCATCCGTGTTCCCCGTCCCACGGAGATCCCCCAGGGGGGCATTGACGGCAAGGTCGTCATCCTC
The DNA here is from genome assembly GCF_001807465.1 of Actinomyces sp. HMSC08A09. Taxonomy (NCBI): domain Bacteria; kingdom Bacillati; phylum Actinomycetota; class Actinomycetes; order Actinomycetales; family Actinomycetaceae; genus Actinomyces; species Actinomyces sp. HMSC08A09. Next base: position 96,279 of record NZ_KV789093.1, read on the forward strand.
GTCGACGACGTCCTCTACTCCGGGCGCACCATCCGGGCCGCCCTCGACGCCCTGGGCGCCGTCGGCCGCCCCCGGGCCGTGCAACTGGCCACACTCGTGGACCGCGGACACCGGGAGCTGCCCATTCGAGCCGACTACGTGGGTAAGAACCTGCCGACCTCCCGCTCTGAGAAAGTCGTGGTGTCCCTGACCGAGCTCGGCGCCTCCACCGACGCCGTCACCATCGTCCCCGCAGACGTCCCCACTGAGCGTTCGAGTGAGCGCAGCAACCAGGAGGCCACCCGATGAAGCACCTGCTCTCCGCCAAGGACCTGACCCACGACGAGGCGGTCATGGTCCTGGACACCGCCGAGGCGATGGCCGCCACCCAGCGTCATGCGGTCAAGAAGCTCCCGACGCTGCGCGGCAAGACCGTGGTGAACCTCTTCTTCGAGGACTCCACCCGCACCAGGCTCTCCTTCGAGGCCGCCGCGAAGCGCCTGAGCGCCGACGTCATCAACTTCTCGGCCAAGGGCTCCTCAGTGTCCAAGGGCGAGTCCCTCAAGGACACCGCCCAGACGATCATGGCCATGGGGGCGGACGCCGTCGTCGTGCGCCACTCCGCATGCGGCGCCGCGCACCTGCTGGCCCACGCCGGCTGGATCGACGTGCCGGTCCTCAACGCCGGTGACGGCACCCACCAGCACCCCACCCAGGCCCTTCTGGACGCCATGACGCTGCGACGCTGGTACGTCCCCGGAGCGCCCGCGACAGCGGACGGCAGCCCCTGCCCGCAGGGGCGGGATCTGGAGGGCGCCCGCCTCATCATCGTCGGAGACGTCCTGCACTCCCGGGTAGCCCGATCCAACGTGGACCTCATGACGGCGCTCGGCGCCAAGGTCACGCTCGTCGCACCTCCCACACTGCTGCCCGTCGGTATGGACGACTGGCCCTGCGAGGTCTCCTACAACCTCGATGAGGCGATCGAGGAGATTCAGCCCGACGCCGTCATGATGCTGCGCATCCAGCGTGAGCGCATGAGTGCCGCAGGAGGGGGCTTCTTCCCGAGCCCTGCCGAGTACTCCAGCGTCTACGGCCTCACCTCCGCCCGTCGCCGGGCCATGCCGGAGCACGCGATCGTCATGCACCCCGGCCCCATGAACCGCGGCCTCGAGATCACCGCCGAGGCCGCCGACGACCCCCGCTCGCGCATCATCGAGCAGGTCGGCAACGGAGTCTCCGTCCGTATGGCCGCCCTCTACCTCCTCCTCGCTGACGAAGGGAACCAGCTGTGACCTCCCACCTCCTGACCGGTGTCCGCCCCTACGGCGAGGACCCCACTGACATTCTCATCACCGACGGCACTATCACCGCCATCGGCCTTGACGCAGCGGCGAAGGCCCCGGCCGATGTCCAGCGCCATGACCTGGACGGGCTCATCGCCCTGCCCGGGCTCGTCGATATCCACACTCACCTGCGCGAGCCCGGAGGGGAGTCCGCCGAGACCATCTACTCCGGTACCCGCGCCGCAGCCGTCGGCGGCTACACCGCCGTTTTCGCGATGGCCAACACCACGCCCGTCCAGGACAACGCCGGAGTCGTGGAGCAGGTGCTGCGGCTGGGCCGTGAGGCAGGCTGGGTGGATGTCCACCCGGTGGGCGCCGTCTCGGCGGGACTGGCCGGCGAGCACCTGTCCGACATGGGTGCCATGGCGGCCTCCGCCGCCCGGGTGCGGGTCTTCTCCGACGACGGCAAGTGCGTCTCCGACCCCGTCCTCATGCGCCGGGCCCTGGAGTACGTCAAGTCCTTCGACGGCGTCATCGCCCAGCATGCTCAGGACCCCCGCCTCACCGAGGGCTCCCAGATGCACGAGGGCGTCGTCTCCGCCGAGCTGGGACTGCGTGGCTGGCCGGCGGTGGCCGAGGAGTCGATCATCGCCCGCGACGTCCTGCTGGCCGAGCACGTCGGCTCGCGTCTGCACGTGTGCCACCTGTCCACCGCCGGCAGCGTCGGGATCATCCGCTGGGCCAAGTCCCGCGGCATCAATGTCACCGCTGAGGTCACGCCGCACCACCTCCTGCTGACCGATGAGATGGCCCGCACCTACTCCCCGCTGTACAAGGTCAACCCCCCGCTGCGCACGGCCGAGGACGTCGAGGCGGTTCGCGAGGCCCTGGCCGATGGCACCATCGACGTCGTCGGCACCGACCACGCCCCGCACCCGGTGGAGGACAAGGACTGCGAGTGGCAAGCCGGAGCCTTCGGCATGACTGGCCTGGAGACCGCACTGAGTGTCCTGATCGAGACGATGGTCGCCACCGGCCGCATGACCTGGCGCGACATCGCCCGGACCATGTCCTCCACCCCGGCCCGCATCGGCCGTCTGAGCGACCAGGGCTGCGAGCTCGAGGTCGGGGCCCCGGCCAACATCACGGTGATCGACCCCGAGGTGCGACGCACCGTCGACGCCTCCGCCCAGTGGACCAGCTCCACCAACACCCCCTACGCGGGGATGGAGCTGCCGGGACAGGTCATGGCCACCTTCCTCCACGGCCGTCCCACCGTGCTGAACGGCGCTCCCGTCGAGACACCCGCAGGCTCGGCTCATGCCTGAGCTGAGCCACCGCCCAGCCGCCCTCCTCGTGCTGGAGGACGGCTGGGCCCTGCGGGGCCGCAGCTACGGGGCTCAAGGGCGCACCATTGGAGAGATCGTCTTCTCCACCGGGATGACCGGGTACCAGGAGACACTGACCGATCCCTCCTACCACCGCCAGATCGTCGTGCAGACCGCGCCACACATCGGTAACACCGGGGTCAACGATGAGGACGCCGAGTCGGACCGTATCTGGGTGGCCGGCTACGTCGTACGCGAACCTGCTCGGCGGGCCTCCAGCTGGCGCTCCCGTCGGGAGCTGGAGGACGATCTGCGTGACGCCGGCATCGTTGGCCTCTGCGAGGTCGACACCCGGGCCCTGACCCGGCATCTGCGCGAGGCGGGCGCGATGCGTGGCGGCATCTTCTCCGGGGACGCCCTGCCTGCCGGAGGCACTGACCCCGGTGGTCCCAGCCAAGCCTGCATCGACATCTGCCTGGAGGCCGTGCGCAGTGAGCCGCCTATGAGCGGCCGCGCCCTGGCCGCCGAGGTGACCACTCCCTCCGGCTACGTCGTCGAGCCCACCGGACCGGCCGAGGGACACGAGCCGGTCGCGGTGCTGGTCGCCATCGACCTGGGCATCAAGTCCCGCACCCCGTGGCAGTTCGCCGAGCGCGGCGTACGCGTCCACGTCCTGCCCCAGTCCACGACTCTGTCCGAGATTCTTGCCCTCAGACCCGATGGCGTCCTGTTCTCCAACGGCCCCGGAGACCCGGGGACTGCCGACGCCGAGATCGAGCTCCTGCGAGGCGTCCTCGACGCGCGCATCCCCTTCTTCGGCATCTGCTTGGGCAATCAGCTCCTGGGACGTGCCCTGGGCTACGGCACCTACAAGCTCACCTACGGGCACCGCGGCGTCAACCAGCCCGTTGTCGACCGTGCCACCGGCAAGGTGGAGATCACGGCCCACAACCACGGCTTCGCCGTCGACGCCCCCATCGATGAGCCCTCCGTCGCCCCCTTCGACAACGGTCGCTACGGTCGGGTGGAGGTCTCCCACCTGGGACTCAATGACGGTGTGGTCGAAGGGCTACGGGCGCTGGACCTGCCGGCCTTCTCCGTCCAGTACCACCCCGAGGCCGCTGCTGGACCCCATGACGCCGAGCACCTCTTCGACCGATTCATCCGCCTCATGCGGGAGCACCGCCGGGGCCAGGACCGCGAGGACACGAACTGACATGCCTGTTCGCCCTGATATCAGCTCCGTCCTGGTCATCGGATCGGGCCCCATCGTCATCGGGCAGGCCTGCGAGTTCGACTACTCCGGCACCCAGGCCTGCCGCGTCCTGCGCGCTGAGGGAATCCGCGTCATCCTGGTCAACTCCAACCCGGCCACGATCATGACCGACCCCGATGTCGCCGACGCCACCTATATCGAGCCGATCACCCCCGAGGTGCTGACCACCATCATCGCCAAGGAACGGCCCGACGCCCTCCTGCCCACCCTGGGCGGGCAGACCGCCCTCAACGCCGCCATGAGCCTGGTCGAGCGGGGCGTGCTCGATGAGTACGACGTCGAGCTCATCGGCGCCTCCGCCGCGGCCATCAACGCCGGGGAGGACCGTGACGAGTTCAAGGACGTCGTCGAGCGTTGTGGCGCCGAGGTCGCCCGCAGCGTCATCGCCCACACCATGGATGAGTGCCGCGCCGGGGTCGATGCCCTGGGCGGATACCCGGTCGTCGTGCGCCCCTCCTTCACGATGGGCGGCCTGGGCAGCGGTGTCGCCTTCAATGACTCGGACCTGCATCGCATCGCCGGGGCGGGTCTGGCGGCCTCCCGCACCACCGAGGTCCTCCTGGAGGAGTCGATCCTGGGCTGGAAGGAGTACGAGCTCGAGCTCATGCGCGACACCGCCGACAACGTGGTGGTTGTGTGCTCCATCGAGAACGTCGACCCTGTGGGAGTGCACACCGGCGACTCCATCACGGTCGCCCCGGCCCTGACCCTCACCGACCGCGAGCTCCAGAGGCTGCGGGACATCGGCATCGCCGTCATCCGGGAGGTCGGGGTCGACACCGGCGGCTGCAACATCCAGTTCGCCGTCGACCCGGCCACCGGCAGGATCATCGTCATCGAGATGAACCCCCGCGTCTCCCGGTCCTCAGCCCTGGCCTCGAAGGCCACCGGCTTCCCGATCGCCAAGATCGCCGCACGCCTGGCCGTGGGGTACACGCTCGACGAGATCCCCAACGACATCACCGGCTCCACCCCGGCCTCCTTCGAACCGACCCTGGACTACGTGGTCGTCAAGGTGCCGCGCTTCGCCTTCGAGAAGTTCCGGGGCGCTGACCCCCGGCTCACCACCACCATGAAATCGGTCGGCGAGGCCATGGCGATCGGTCGCTCCTATACGGAAGCCCTCCAGAAGGCCTTGCGCTCTCTGGACAAGAAGGGAACCGCCTTCCACTGGGACGGACCGGCGCCCAGCCAGCAGCAGACCGCTGAGCTGCTGGAGTCCATCGCCGTGCCCACCGAGCACCGGCTGGTCGACCTCCAGCAGGCCGTGCGCGGTGGAGCCACCATTGCTCAGCTCCACGAGGCCACCCGCATCGACCCCTGGTTCCTGGACCAGATGCTGCTTCTTGAGGAGGTGGCCCAGGAGGTCAAGGGCGCGTCCGCGCTCACCGCGGACGTCCTGGCCCTGGCCAAGCGCCACGGCTTCTCCGACGTCCAGGTCGCCTCCTTGCGCGGCATCAGCGAGGACACGGTGCGAGAGGTCCGCCATGCCTTCGGCCTGCGGCCCGTCTACAAGACCGTTGACACCTGCGCCGCCGAGTTCGCCTCACGCACCCCCTACCTCTACTCCAGCTACGACCTGGAGACCGAGGTGGCATCCCGTGAGCGTGAGGCCGTCATCATCCTGGGCTCGGGGCCTAACCGGATCGGCCAGGGCATTGAGTTCGACTACTCCTGTGTTCACGCCGCGATGGCCCTGTCCGATCGCTACGAGACCGTCATGGTCAACTGCAACCCTGAGACCGTCTCCACCGATTACGACGTCTCCGATCGGCTCTACTTCGAGCCCCTGACCTTCGAGGACGTCATCGAGATTTACGAGGCCGAGCTGGCAGCCGGACCCGTGACCGGTGTCATCGTCCAGCTCGGTGGTCAGACACCGCTGTCCTTGGCGGCCAGGCTGGCCAAGGCCGGGGTGCCGATCCTGGGAACAAGTCCCGAGGCGATCGACGCCGCCGAGGACCGTGAGGCCTTCGGGGTCGTTCTTCAGCGTGCCGGTCTGCCCGCACCAGCGCACGGCACCGCTCTGAGCGACGAGCAGGCGCGCTCGGTCGCCCAGGGCATCGGCTATCCGGTCCTGGTGCGCCCCAGCTACGTGCTCGGCGGCCGCGGTATGGAGATCGTCTACGACGCCCAGGGTCTTGACGACTATCTCCAGCGCGCCGGTCTTGAGCCCGGCGGCGTCTACGGTACCGGGCCACTACTCATCGACCGTTTTCTCGACGACGCCATCGAGATCGATGTTGACGCCCTGTACGACGGCAGTGAGCTGTTCCTCGGTGGCGTCATGGAGCATATTGAGGAGGCCGGTATCCACTCCGGTGACTCGGCCTGCGTCATGCCGCCCATGACCCTGTCGGACACGGAGATCGCTCGCATCCGGCGCTCCACTGAGGCGATCGCCAAAGGTGTGGGCGTGCAAGGGTTGCTCAACATCCAGTTCGCCCTGGTCTCCGACGTTCTCTACGTCATCGAGGCCAACCCCAGGGCCTCGCGCACAGTCCCCTTCGTCTCGAAGGCATCCGGTGTGCAGCTGGCCAAGGCGGCGGCCCTCATCATGACGGGGGAGACGATCGCCTCGCTCAGGCGCTCCGGTCACCTTCCCGAGGCCGACGCCGCCGTCACCGATCCCGATGACCCGATCGCCGTCAAGGAGGCGGTCCTGCCCTTCAAACGGTTCCGTACCACCGAGGGTCGCGTGGTCGACACGATCCTGGGGCCGGAGATGCGTTCCACCGGCGAGGTCATGGGCTACGACGTCGACTTCCCGCGGGCCTTCGCCAAGTCCCAGGCCGGTGCCTACGGTGGCCTACCAGGAGAGGGAACGCTGTTCGTCTCGGTGGCCGACCGAGACAAGCGAGCCATCATCCTGCCGGTGGCTCGGCTCGCGGAGCTCGGCTTCACGGTCCTGGCCACGACCGGGACCGCACAGGTGCTGCGCCGCAACGGGATCGACGCCTTGGCGGTGCGCAAGATCAGCCAGGGCGTTGGCGACCACGGCGAGCAGACGATCGCCGAGCTCATCGAGTCCGGAGCCATCGACATGGTGGTCAACACCCCCAAGGGCCAGGGGGCCCGCGCCGACGGCTACTCCATCCGCGCGGCCACCACCGGTGCCGACCGTCCCATCATCACCACCGTCCAACAGCTCCAGGCAGCGGTCCAGGCCCTCGAGGCCCAGCTGCGCGGTCCCTTCCAGGTTCGCAGCCTCCAGGAGCACATCGCTGCCCGCCGATCCCGGCGAGGCTCGGTATCCGAGTCCCACCTCGTGGCCCCCGTTGACGACAAGGAGACCAAATGAGTTCCGCCGCCGCCCACCAGACCAGTCGACGCCCCTTCGGATCCCGCCTGGCCGACGCCATGGACGACCACGGCCCCCTGTGCGTCGGCGTCGACCCCCACCCGAACCTGCTCGAGGCCTGGGGCCTGGCCGACTCGGCCGCAGGCCTGCGGGACTTCGCCCTGCGGACCATCGACGCGGTTGGAGGACACGTGGCCGCCGTCAAGCCCCAGTCCGCCTTCTTCGAGCGTCACGGCAGCGCCGGCATCGCGGTCCTCGAGGAGACCCTGGCGGCCCTGCGCGACCTCGGCACCTTGTCCGTTCTCGACGTCAAGCGCGGGGACATCGGTTCCACGATGGCCGGCTACGCCCAGGCCTACCTGTCCGACGACGCTCCTACAGCCGCCGACGCCATCACCGTCTCGCCCTACCTGGGCTACGGGTCCCTCACTCCTGCACTCAACCTCGCCGAGGCCAACGGACGCGGCGTCTTCGTCCTGGCTCTGACCTCCAATCCGGAAGGAGTCGGCGTCCAGCACGCCGTCAACGGGGACCAGGCCGTGGCCGCCGGCATCGTGGAGGGCGTGACCGCCTCCAACGCCCAGGCCAGTGGCGAAGGCAGGCTCGGCAGCATCGGGCTGGTCATCGGCGCCACAGTCGGTGGGGCCGTGAGTGACCTGGGAATTGACCTGCAGCGCGCCAATGGTCCGTTGCTGGCGCCGGGCGTGGGCGCCCAAGGCGCTGGGCCGGCCGAGCTGGAGGCGGTTTTCGGGACGGCGCGCCGTCAGGTCCTGGCCTCCACCTCACGCGGGGTTCTCAAAGCAGGACCCTCCATCGACGAGCTGCGAAAGGCAGCGTCGGCATCCGCCTATGAGGCCGCAACAGCCCTGCGCTGAGTCTTCAGGTGCTGCAGCCCGCCTCGGATTGAGGGTGTGTGCGGAAACACGAAGTCGGTGGTGGAATATGGGCCCCTGCGAATGCGAGTGCACCCGGCCCGACTTATGCTCGTGGTGCGGGTCACTGGTATTCGACCGGGAGGAGACACACCATGACGCTTCCGACGCTGACACCCGAGCAACGGGCTCAGGCACTGGAGAAGGCGGCTGCGGCGCGATCGCATCGCGCCCGTATCAAGTCCGAGCTCAAGAGCGGCGAGCTCAAGCTCTCCGAGTTCTTCACCGCCTCAGAGACGGATGATGTCTTGGGCAAGATGAAGGTCAGAGCACTGCTCATCTCCCTGCCACGCGTGGGGACCACAACAGCTGATGCCATCCTCGCTGACGTGCATATCGCCGAGTCCCGGCGGGTGCGTGGGCTGGGAGCGAACCAGCGGGCGGCACTCGTGGAGCGCTTCGGCTAGGAAGGCCGCTTAGACGCTGGGTCGTGCCGACGGGTCCCGGTAGGCCATGATGTGGCCATGACCGACGTTGCTGCCACAGACCCGTCCGTTCCCGCTCTCGCCCGCTTGACCGTTCTGGCCGGCCCCACGGCGGTGGGTAAGGGCACTGTCGTCACCGAGCTGCGCAGACGCCATCCAGACCTGTTCATCTCGGTCTCGGCCACCACCCGTCGGCCTCGTCCCGGTGAGGTTGACGGCGTGCACTATCACTTCGTCAGCGATGAGGACTTCGACTCGCTCGTCGCCAGTGGCCAGATGCTGGAGTGGGCACTGGTCCATGGAGCGCATCGTTACGGCACCCCCCGGGGCCCGGTCCAGGACCGGCTCGATGCCGGATGCCCCGCACTGTTGGAGATCGACCTGGACGGTGCCCGGCAGGTGCGTCGGGCGATGCCTGAGGCCCGCCTCGTCTTCCTTGCGCCGCCGAGCTGGGAGGAGCTCGTCCGCAGGCTCGTCGGTCGCGGTACTGAGGATGCCCATGAGCAGGAACGGCGCCTGGCCACGGCCCGCACCGAGCTGGACGCGGCCGGCGAGTTCGACCACGTCGTCATCAACGACACCGTGGCGAGCGCCACCGCGGAGCTGGAGAGACTCATGGGATTGGGCAGTTAGAATAACGTGGCTCTGAACTATCGAGATTGAACCGGAGGCATGCACATGCTCGGAACCTCTCCCCAGCCCGAGGGCATCACCAACCCGCCGATCGACGACCTTCTGGAGAAGGTCGACTCCAAGTACGGGCTCGTGGTGGAGGCCGCCAAGCGCGCCCGCCAGATCAACACCTACACCCAGCAGCTCGAGGACAACCAGTTCGAGTTCTTCGGTCCGCTGGTCGACTCCGAGGTCGGCGAGAAGTCCCTGGGCATCGCTCTGCGTGAGATCGCCGAGGACAAGCTCGAGGTCATCCCCGGGGACGTGGCCCGAGCCCGCCGCGCCGAGGCCGAGGAGGCCCGTCGAGCCGCGGAGGCTGACATGTTCAGCGACATCTCGCTGGATGCCCCGGTGTCCCTCGAGGGCGGCGAGACTCCCACCAGCCTCGACGACATCCAGTTCTGAGCCTGGCTCGCCATGGACGAGCCGCACACTGCTGTGACTGAACGCGCCGTGACCGCCGTCGAGCGGCCACGGCGCGTCGTCGTCGGCGTTGCCGGGTCGATCGCCGCCTACAAGGCCCCTTTCGTCGTTCGACTGCTGCGTCAGGCCGGGCACGAGGTCAAGGTGGTGGCCACCGAGTCGGCGCTGAGGTTCATCGGTGCTCCGGCTCTGGCGGCGGTCAGTGGCAGGCCCGTATCCACCGGGGTCTTCGATGACCCGGCCGCCGTCGAGCACGTGGCCGTGGCCGAGTGGGCCGAGCTCGTCGTGGTCGCTCCGGCCTCGGCGGACCTGCTGGCGCGGGTACGGGCAGGACGGGCCGACGACATGCTCACCGCGACGATACTTACCTGCCAGGCCCCCGTCGTCCTGGCGCCGGCCATGCACACCCAGATGTGGGTCAACCCCGCCACCCGGGAGAACGTGGCAGTGCTGCGTGAGCGTGGTCTGACGGTCATCGAGCCGGACAGCGGGCGCCTGACCGGCAAGGACTCCGGAGTGGGCCGGATGCCCGAACCCGAGCAGATCGTGTCGCAGGCCCTGGCCGCCCTAACACATGCCGCCGCCGGGTTCGCGGGAGCGCAGGAGGCCTCGGGGGAGGGCGACAAGAGTCTGCAAGGACGGCACGTCGTCATCTCGGCCGGCGGTACACGTGAGCCCATCGATCCGGTGAGGTACCTCGGCAACCGCTCCTCAGGACGCCAGGGCTGCGCACTGGCGGCGGCCGCTGCCGAACGGGGAGCCCGCGTCACCCTGGTGCAGGCGCACGTGGCCTCCGACCTGCTCAAAGCCCTGCCTGCGCAGGTGAGCGTTGTTGCGGCCGGTACCGCCGCGGACATGCTCCGTATCGTGCGCGATGCCGCCCGCGACGCCGACGCCGTCATCATGGCTGCCGCCGTCGCCGACTACCGGCCCGTCACCGTGGCCACCACCAAGCTCAAGAAGCAGGCACCCTCCGGAGTGGAGAACTCCGGAGAAGCGGCCAGGTTCACCAGGTCCACGATGTCCGCCATGTCCATTGAGCTCACCACCAACCCGGACATCCTGGCCGGGTTGGTGAGCGACCCACCTCGGCCCGGCCAGATCATCGTCGGATTCGCCGCCGAGACCGGGGACGAGAACGGTGACGTGCTCTTCCACGGTAGGGCCAAGGCCCGCCGAAAAGGGGCGCACCTTCTGGCGGTCAACGCGGTGGGGGAGGAGCTCGGCTTCGGAGACGTCCCCAACGCCGTCGTCGTCCTGGATGCCCACGGCACTGAAGTCGCGCGTGGACAGGGCAGCAAGATGGACGTCGCCCGCCTTCTCATCTCTCTGACCGCTGACCTGGTGAATGGGGCCTGAGGGCCGGCTTCTGCATTTTCGTGGGTAACGCCACGACGGATCAGTTCCGGCGGTGACTACGATGGGCGCGTGAGTTCCTCCTTACGTCTGTTCACGTCCGAGTCGGTCACTGAAGGTCACCCGGACAAGATCTGCGACCGTGTCTCTGATGCGATTCTCGACGCCATTCTCGAGCAGGACCCCACCGCGCGCGTCGCGGTGGAGACCATGGTGACGACCGGCCTGGTGCACGTGGCCGGAGAAGTCACGACGGAGAGGGCCTACGTTGAGATCCCTGAGATCGTTCGCCAGGAGATCTCCGCCATCGGCTACACCTCCTCAGATGTCTGCTTCGACGCTCGCTCCTGTGGTGTGTCGGTATCGATCGGGCAGCAGTCCGCGGACATCGCGGCGGGGGTCGACAAGTCCCTTCAGGCCCGTCGGGACGACACGGACATCGATCCTCTCGACCTGCAGGGTGCCGGAGACCAGGGGCTCATGTTCGGCTACGCCTGCGACGACACCGCGGCCCTCATGCCCCTGCCCATCCATCTGGCTCATCGTCTGGCGGAGCGTCTGGCCTTCGTGCGCAAGCAGGGCATCGTCCCGGGACTGCGCCCCGACGGCAAGACGCAGGTGACGATCGGCTACGACGGCCAGCGCCCGGTGAGCCTGGACAACCTGGTCATCTCCACCCAGCACGACGCGGACCGCACTCGTGCCTGGCTGACCGACGCTCTGCGTACGGAGGTCATCGAGCCGGTGCTGGCCGCCCAGGCAGAGGCCGGTACCGAGCTCGACACCGCCGACACCGATGTCCTCATCAACCCCTCGGGACAGTTCGTCATCGGTGGTCCGGCAGGTGACGCCGGCCTGACGGGACGCAAGATCATCGTGGACACCTACGGCGGAATGGCCCGTCATGGCGGGGGCGCATTCTCCGGCAAGGATCCCTCGAAGGTGGACCGCTCCGCCAGCTATGCCATGCGCTGGGTCGCCAAGAACGTCGTCGCAGCCGGACTGGCCAGAAGGTGTGAGATTCAGGTGGCCTACGCCATCGGCTCCGCTCACCCCGTGGGCGTCTACGTGGAGACATTCGGGACGGCGGCCGTTCCTGAGGAGCGCATCATGAAGGCCGTCAACGAGGTCTTCGATCTTCGTCCGGCCGCGATCGTGCGCGATCTCGACCTGCTGCGTCCCATCTACCGCGCCACCAGCTCCTACGGCCACTTCGGGCGTCCCGGCTTCAGCTGGGAGGCCACCGACCGTGTCGAGGCCCTGCGCCAGGCCGTCTGAGTCCCGCGTACTCGGGGCGGGAGACTACCGAGGGGTTGTATGGCAATCGGCTACGACGACGCCGCTTCTGCCTCCGGTGAGTCGGATGGCCCCGCACGTGGTTACGGCGTCAGCAGGCAGGGTGAGCTGCTGGAGCTGCCGGAGCCCGGTCAGCGCACAGTGACGGTGGCCGGGGTCCGTGACCCCGTGGCCAGGGTTCTCCTGGACTCCCCGGTGCCGCACCTCGACCGCACCTTCGACTACCTGGTTCCTGCGGCGATGGCGCAGCAGGCCCTGCCTGGCACCCGGGTCATGGTTCGCTTCGGTGAGCAGGAGATGCGCGGATGGATCTGGGAGCGAGGGTCCACGACCACCCATATCGGCCGGCTCTCGGCTCTGCGGCGAGTGGTCTCCGACCTCCCGGTCCTGCCGGAGGGCTCGCGTCGACTTATCGAGGCCGTCGCCTCCCGCAGCTGCGGAACACGCTCCGACGTCATCCGTCTTGCGGTTCCGGCCAGGCACGCCACCACGGAGAAGGCTGAGAGAGACAAGGTTCCCCTCGACCTTCCCACCTGGGAGCCGCCGTCCTCGAGTGAGCTCAGCTGGCAGCCTTACGACGGTGGTGAGGAGTTCGTGCGCCGCTTGGCCCACGGTGAGGCTCCACGCGCGGTCTGGTCCGCTCTGCCGGCGCAGGTGCGGCCGGTCGAAGCACGTTCGTCGGACGACGACGGCAGGCCCGTCCCGGTGGTCTCGCCGTGGCAGCTGTGCCTGGCCCAAGCCGTCCAAGCCACCTTGGCGAGCTCTCGCGGCACCGTCATCGTGGTGGCGACGACCCATCAGGCTGAGACCCTCGCCGCCCGGCTCAGGCGCGACCTGGAGGGGGAACCGGTGGTGGTGCTCTCGGCCGAGCACGGTCCGGCGCGCCGTTATCGGGCGTTCCTGGCTCTCCTGCTGGGGCGAGCCCGGGTGGTCGTCGGCACCAGGGCGGCGGCCTTCGCCCCGGTGCACCGGCTCGGGCTGGCGGTCGTCTGGGACGACGGGGACAACCGGTTGGAAGAGCCTCACGCCCCCTACAGTCATACGCGCACGGTGCTCGCCCTGCGCTCGACGTTGGATGGAGCCGGCCTACTCATCGGTGGATTCAGCCGCTCCGTGGAGGCGCAGTCGCTCGTCGAGCAGGGATGGTGCCAGAATCTGGCGGCTCCACGGCACACTGTGCGCGGCGTTGTGCCTCGTGTGGAGGTCCCTGGCCCGGCTGAGCTGGACCGGGAGGGCGCGTCCGGGGCGGCCCGGCTCCCGTCGCTCGCCCATCAAGCACTGCGACGCGCCCTGCAGGACGGGCCGGTTCTCATCCAGGTGCCGCGCGCAGGCTACGCGCCGTTGGTGGCCTGCGCCCGGTGCCGCGAGGCCGCTCAGTGCACTGTCTGCGGCGGTCCACTGGCGATGGACCAACGGGGTCGCACCTCCTGCCGTTGGTGTGCACGTACGGTGGGCCAGTGGAACTGCCCCGAGTGCGGCGGCCATGGACTGAGGATGGCGACGGTCGGTTCCACCCGGACGGGTGAGGAGCTGGGGCGGGCCTTTCCGGGTGTCCCCGTGGTGGTCTCTGGAGCACGGGAGACCCACGGTGTCATCGACGAGGTAGACGACGCGCCACGTCTCGTGGTGGCCACGCCCGGGGCGGAGCCGGTCGCCGAGGGCGGATACCGGGCCGTCCTACTCCTCGACGGCGCCGCGCTATCCTCCCGTCCCGATCTTGGTGCTGCCGGAGAGGCGTTGCGCCAGTGGTCCAATGCGGTGGTGCTGGCGGCGCCGTCGGCCCGCGTTGTTCTTCTGGGAGGCCCGGAGCCGGTGGCGGCACAGGCCCTCGTGCGATGGGACCAGGTGGGATTCGCACGCAGAGACCTTCTGGAGCGGGCCGACCTGCACCTACCGCCCGCATGGCGAGTGGCCCGCTTGGACGGGCCGGTACGCAGCGTGGAATCCCTCCTGGCTCAGGCCGAAGCCGATGGCTTTGAGGTGCTCGGCCCGGTGGCACCACCGCCTGTTCACGGTCAGGTGCTCCCCGGCGCGGCCAGAGCCCTGGTACGCGCTCCGCTGTCACATGGCAAGGCGCTTGCCACCATGCTCAGGGTACGACTGCGCGACCGATCAGCCCGCCGCGAGGAGCCGGTTCGTGTTGAGCTCGATCCCACCCGTTTGTGGTGAGGGAACCGTGAAGATGCAAGGGGAGAGAGGCAGACCCGCTCGGACGGCTCACTAGTCAGCGGTGCTACCCGTCACCACTGTGACCGGCGACGTGGAGGGAGAGCCATGAGGAGACGTAGCGCTCAGCGTGTCACCAGGCGCCTGGAAGGGTGGCATGCCATGGGCCAGGGAGATGAGATCCGTCAGTAGCCCCGCGGCGGTGGACTTGACGTTCCACCCCTCACTGAGCGCGGTGACCGCAGCACCATCCACGATAGCGATGACCATCTCCGGTTCGAGCGGGCTGTCGAGCTGACGCAGCACCCGGCGCAGTGCGGCATTGAGACGTTGCCGCCCCTGACGGTAGGCGTGCTTCACTGGTGATGCCTGGCTGGCTGAGATGAGCTGAAGATAGTGCCCGAAGTAGCCGCCATGGGCGGGAAGAGTCGCTTGGAGGATGAACCGCACCCGTTGGGGGACGTCCGGAACGCCCTTGAAGGCCTCCACCCGGTCGGCGACGTGCTCCGCCCGAGACGCCCACAGTCCGATGTTGACCAGACCCGCCTGATGGAGGAGATCCTCCAAGCCGTCGAAGTAGTAGGTTGTCGCAGACAAGGAGCACCCGGCTCGCTTGGCGACACTGCGGTGGCTGATCGCGGACGGTCCTGACTCACGGATGATGGCCGCCGCGGCTTCGATGATGGTCTGACGACGGTCCTCACCTCGCGGGGTCACTCGCGATTCTGTGCGAGAGCCTGCGGGTACGGACACATCACTACTCGCTGCCTCTCCAGCGTCATGTCCATCAGTACGAGCCATACCCATCATCTTACGACGACAACGCGTTGAAGTCCGTAACAAGACGGTGATAATGACCTCGTGGCAAGCAGTGTCTATTCAACTCGTCGTCAACTGCTCTCAGTGAGTGGGTCAGACTTCGGGGTGAGCCTGCTCCTCAGTCAGCTCCGACCCATGAATCGCACGAGAACGGAAGATTGCCACCATGGCGATCAGCGCGATCACCGTGAGATAGACCGCAGGTGCCAGGGCGGAACCGGTGACCTTGATGAGCCATGTGACAATGAACGGTGTTGTTCCGCCAAGAAGCGCATTGGCTCCATTGAAGGATAGGGCAAATCCCGAGTAGCGCACGTTGGTCGGGAAGGACTCAGCCAGGAAGGTGGCCAGAGTTCCATCATTGGCCGTCAACGCTATAGCGAACACGATCTGACACAGGATGACCACGGCGAGCATGCCCGCAGCCTTCGTCATCACAACGAACAACGGAATCGTGAGCACAATGAACGCGACGCAGGCGGCGATGAGCATCCGACGACGCCCAAAGGAGTCCGACAGGTGCCCCATGAGGAAGATCGCCGCAATGTACACGAACAGCATCACTGAGGTAGCCAGAGTGGAAGTGTCCTGGGAGAATCCGAGCTCTTCGTGAACATACGTCGGCATGTAGGTGAGAAGCATGTAGAAGGCGACGGCGTTGAGGCAGGAGACTCCAAAGGTAATGAGGGTCTCATGCAGGTGGTCTCGCAGCAGCAGCCGCAGCGGTTCGGACCAGCTGGCGGCCTTCTGCTCCTGCGGCATCTCCGCGCGCATCTCCTGGTATGCGGGGGAGTCCTCCAAGTGCACCCGGATGTAGCGGCCGATGAGCCCCAGCGGCCCTGCCAGAAGGAAGGGAACTCGCCACCCCCAGGTGTTCATGGCATCGTCGCTGAGGACCGAGAACATACCGGTCACCATGAGAGAGCCGGCAAGGAGGCCACAGGCGGTAGAAGCCGGAACCAGCGACGTGTAGGTACCACGCCGAGCCGGAGGTGCGTACTCGGCAAGGAAGGTTCCGGCACCCGCGTACTCGCCGGAGGCGGAGAATCCCTGAATCATTCGCAGGACAAGGAGGCTCATGGCGCTTGCCATGCCGATAGTCGCGTACGTGGGAAGGAGACCGATGAAGAATGTCGATCCGGACATGATAAGAATCGACCAGGACAGTGCCCAACGGCGTCCCCAACGGTCTCCCCACGCCCCCCATACAACGGCGCCGATCGGGCGCAGAATGAAGGACATCGCGAATACTGCATATGTCGAGAGCAGCTGGACTGATTTATCTGCCTCTGGGAAGAAGGCGTGACCAATGACGGTGACCAGGTATCCGTACGAGGCGTAGTCGAACCACTCAATGAAGTTTCCGATGAAGCTCGCCTTCGCTGCACGCCTCAGTGCGAGACTTCGTTCTGAGTCCAGATGATGGTCTTTCGTGCTTCCTGAGTGGGAGGTGTTCATAGCCTATGGCTCCGGCTCGGTGGATGTCGACGATGACGTAATGGTCATCCCAAGGTGAGACATTGATGACTCTACATGTGATCCTGTCTGCCCGCTGGGAGTTGGCGCAGGCAGACAGGATCACAGGAGGATCAGGACGTGGAGGCGCGTGATTTCCGGGCGATGGCATCCACGATGATCGGGGCCAACCCACCGCCGACAATGAGCAGTCCGCCGATCATCCCCATGGGGGTGAGCTTCTCGCCCCAGACGAGCAGGCCGCACAGAATGGCGACCGGACACTCCCAGTAGGAGATCGTCGAGTACTCAACGGCGGGCAGGTTGCGCCCTGCAACGACCAGGAATCCCAGCGCGAAGAGGCCGCAGACGAGGAAGAGGGCCACTGCCCACATCCAGTTGGTGGCGGTGAAGGTGGAAATGCCGTGCCAAGGACGCAAGACGATGGACATGACCAGCGTTGCGCAGGCGGCCCAGAAGAAGTTCCACACACCGCGGACGATCGAATCGACATCCTTGCGGTACCCGTAGAAGAACAGTGCCAGACCGTAGAATATGCCGGACAACAGACCTAAAAGATCCCCTAGGCTCTTCTGAGGGAACTCTGGAGTTGTGGCCGACAGATCCAGTCCGAAAGTCAGACTCCCGTTCTTGAAGTCGATGATTCCAATGGTCAGCAGCATTCCTATGAACACGAGCGACAGGAAGATTCCGGAGAGCACGCTGATCTTCTCTTTGCGGAAAATGCGTGCGAGCAGTGCGCAGAACAGAGGTCCCGTGTAGATGAGGAAGACGGCGTTGGAAATGGTCGTCATCAATGTCGAGGAGATGTAGCACCCCAGGGACAGGCCGATGCTGACCCCTCCCAGGATCACAGTGGTGCTCAGGCGGGTGCTCTTGAACAGCCCGGCCTTCCCGGTGAAGATGAGGATAAGAATGAACCCGAGTAGTCCGACGCTCATGCGGCCGAAGGCCAGGAACGAACCGATGACGGACTTGTCGGCGTGAGCGAGGCCGGCGGTCGTACCACGACTGATGGTGCCGACAAGCCCCATCCCGGTGGCGGAGAGAAGCATGGCGATGGCGCCCAGCTTCTTGTTCATGACGTACTCTGTGACAGAGGATTCAGTGGACGATGTCTGTGACATGGCAGTTGTGTCTCCTGAGTTCTCCCCCGGCGTGCGCGACGGACCGGCATCCTTGCCAGGTCTCGCGCGGTCAGGAGGGCCTTCCCAGTCCTATGGAGCGTCCGCTGACCGCGCTGCGAAGAGCAGAGCCGGGTAACGTGCGGGGCGGCAGCCCGGTCCCATGAGCCGCCGCCCCGCACCCTTGAGATCAGACCAGAGTCGGGTCAGCGACCTGGTTGGGGAAGTAGTCCTCGCAGCCACCCTCACGGTAGACGTCGGCCGTCGCGCAGTGCAGACCACCGCCGAAGGCGTAGGCGTCACGGAAGGGAACCGGGATGACGTTCATGCCGAGCTTGTCCATCTGCTCCATCTGGTGGACCTCACTGGCCTCGACACACACGGTCTTGTGGTCGATGACCAGGCAGTTCATGGACAGCCAGACGGAGGAGTAGCACAGCGGCGGCGGAACCTCGTGGGCCGGGGGAGCCGCGTCGACGATCTGCCAGTCATTGGCCTCGAAGATCTTGCGCTGCTCTTCGGGCAGGCGGCGGTGTGGGTTGTTGATGATGAGCCCGGGCCGCAGCGGCACGAAGGTGGCGTCGATGTGGATCGGGTAGGGGTCGCCGGGGAAGTTCACTGCGTGCACCCGAAGGTCCGGGTAGTAGCGCTTGAACCACTCCATGGCCTTGCGGTTGGTGGTCAGACCGTGCTGGATGAACAGGTCCTTACCCACGCGCATGACGTCGGCCGCGTCCCACATCGGCTCGACCTCAGTGGTCACGAAGTCCTTGGCGGCGGTGCGCTCAAGGCGCTCCTCCAGGGAGATCCGCTCGTCGTAATAGTTGTGCTTGTAGGACTTGTCCGTCAGCCGCGGACGAGGGGCCTGGGTCCACTTGAACTCCGGGTCCTCCTCGAAGTACTGGTTCATGAGGGGCCAGTAGGCGAGGTACTCGAAGTAGCGGCAGCGGAACGAGTTGGCCGACGCCATGATCTCGTCACCGATGGTGAGCAGGATGTCGCGCGGGGGCATCTGGGTGAAGCCCGACTCCGTGCGGAAGTCAGGCGTCTGGATGGCCTGGTTCCACTGCAGCGGCGTGGGGCGGTCCACCTGGACGCCCAGACCCTCGAGGATCTTGACGTAGTTGTCGAGCTGCTCGTTGGCGGCCTCAACGGTGGCGGTGGGGCGGGGGCCCCACATTCCGCGCATCTCGGAGTCGATCGGCACTTTCTCAGAGGTGGCGGGCTCCTCGGGAGGAATAACCGAGAAGTCGGCGCGTCCGACGATGACACGCTTGAGAGGGTCGAAGTCGTTCCAAGAGTTGACGATCTTCGTCATGAGTAAGTCACTCCTTTGTGCTCGATGTGTGATGAGTGAATGAAGACAAGTGATGTGTCTATGGCTCAACATTGTCATTCTACTCTGAACGAACTGCAAATGTAGCCGTAGGAGTATCTGAGTATAAGAATGATTGCTGAACCGTGGCACGGTCATTGTGGGTTAAGGGTGTTCACCACCTCCTTGAAAGACCGATGCCGTTGCGCCGGTCAGGCCCTGCGGATGCGCGTGTCGAGCTGCTCGGGAATCGGGGGATGGATATCGTCCGGCCCCCCGTAGTTTCCCCCGGGAGTCACGATAGTCCCTGCATGGCCCTCAATGATGGAAACGGCGTCCTCGAGGCGCCCGATTGCCGCCATGTCGCCAGTCAGCTCAACAAATCGGCACACCGCCTCAACCTTTGGTCCCATGGAACCACTGGGAAGTCCCATGGACCGCAGCTCTGCCGGCGTCGCCCTCGGAACCTGTTTCTGGTTCTCGGTCCCGAAGTCCCGAAACACTCCATCAACGTCCGTGAGGATAAGAAGCGCATCGGCCTCCAGGGCCTCGGCCATGACCGACGCCGTGAGGTCCTTGTCGATGACGGCTTCAATACCCTTGAGCTTGCCCTCCTCGCTGCGGACGACGGGCACACCGCCGCCCCCGGAGCAGACGACGATCGCGCCGGCATCCAGCAGTGTGCGCACTAGACGGGTCTCGATGACGCGCTGCGGCATGGGGGAGCCGACGACGCGGCGGTAGTGCTCGCCGTCGGGCTTGACCACCCAGCCCCGCTCCTCAGCCAGCTTCTCGGCCTCCTCCTTGGTGTACACCTCACCGACGAACTTGGTGGGGTTGGAGAAGGCCGGGTCACCGGCCATCACCAGGGTCTGATTGACCATGGCGGCTACGTGGCGACCGGGCAGGGCGTTCTGCATGGCCTGCAGCAGCCAGTATCCGATCATGCCCTGCGTCTGGGCACCGAGGGTATCGAAGGGGTAGGGCTCGGAGAGGCGCTCGTCATTGGCGGACTGCAGGGCCAGGACACCCACCTGAGGGCCGTTCCCGTGAGTCAGGACCAGCTCGTGCTTCTCCGCCAGCTTGGCCAGCTCGTGGGCCGCGATCTCGACATTGCGGATCTGGGTACTGGCGTCGGGCTTCTCCCCCCGACGCAGCAGGGCGTTTCCTCCGAGGGCGACGACGATTCTCACAAGTCAGTCCCACTGTCCCAGGGTCGCGACCATCACGGCCTTGATGGTGTGCATACGGTTCTCGGCCTGGTCGAAGGCGACGTTGCGCTCGGTCTCGAAGACGTCGTCGGTCACCTCCAGGCCCTCCATTCCGGTCTTGGCGAAGATGTCCTCACCGACCGTGGTGTTGCGGTCATGGAAGGCCGGCAGGCAGTGGAGGAACTTCACGTCCGGGTTGCCGGTGGCCTCCAACAGCTGGGCGTTGACCTGGTAGGGCGCGAGCAGGGCGATGCGCTGATCCCAGACCTCCTTGGGCTCACCCATGGAGACCCACACGTCGGTGTAGAGGAAGTCGACGCCCTTGACGCCCTGGGCGGTGTCGTCGGTGATGAGGATGCGGGCGCGACTGTCCTTGGCCAGCTTCTCGGCCTGAGCCACCACCTCGGGAGAGGTCTGCAGCTCCTTGGGGGCCACCATCCGCACGTCCATTCCCATGAGGGCCGCCGAGATGAGCAGTGAGTTGGCAACGTTGTTGCGCGCGTCGCCCAGGTAGGCGAAGGAGATCTGCTCGATCGGCTTGTCGGCGTGCTCCAGCATGGTCAGCTGGTCGGCGAGCATCTGGGTGGGGTGCCACTCGTCCGTCAGTCCATTCCACACCGGGACGCCGGAGAGCTCAGCCAGAGCCTCGACGTGCTCCTGCTTCTTGCCGCGGAACTCGATGCCGTCATAGAAGCGGCCCAGCACCCGAGCGGTGTCCGCCACGGACTCCTTGTGACCCATCTGGGATCCGGAGGGGTCGAGGTAGGTGACCTGTGCGCCCTGGTCGTAGGCGGCGACCTCGAAAGAGCAGCGGGTGCGCGTCGAGGTCTTCTCAAAAATGAGAGCGATGTTCTTACCGGTCAGCCGCTTCACCTCGCGGCCGGCCTTCTTGTCCGCCTTGAGCTGGGCGGCCAGCTCGAGCAGGGAGTTCCACTCCTCGGCCGTGAAGTCGAGCTCTTTGAGGAAACTGCGGTTGTGCAGGGGGTGGGACATGAGGATTCCTTCGTCCAGTGT
The DNA here is from genome assembly GCF_001807465.1 of Actinomyces sp. HMSC08A09. Lineage (NCBI taxonomy): Bacteria > Bacillati > Actinomycetota > Actinomycetes > Actinomycetales > Actinomycetaceae > Actinomyces > Actinomyces sp. HMSC08A09. Next base: position 117,678 of record NZ_KV789093.1, read on the forward strand.
GGTGATGTACTGACAGTTCTTCTTATGTGTCGGCCAGGGCCGACTCAGGCAAGCGGGTCCCGCAGGGTCGGGCAGCTCATGCAGTGTGGACCACCGCGACCGCGACCGACTTCCGAGCCGGGAATGGTCAGGACCTCGATGCCATGGGAAGTAAGGTACTCGTTCGTGTTGACGTTACGTTCATAGGTAACGATGACACCGGGGGCGATGGCCAGGGAGTTGGAGCCGTCGTCCCACTGCTCACGGGCGGCGGCCATCGAGTCCTGGGGCGTGATGAGAACGTTGAGCCCGTCGACGCCCAGGGCCTGGGCGATGACGCGGTACATGTCCTCGGGGGCGTTGCGTGTGACGCTGATCTGCTTGTCGCCGTCCGGGCGCAGCGTGAGCGTCGGCAGCTTCCCCAGGCCGCCGTAGATGGTGAACGTGCCGACGTCGACCATGGTCATTACCGTGTCCAGGTGCATCTGGGCGCGCGTCCGGTTCATCTCGACGGCGACGATCTGGTTCACCTTGCCTCCGGCGAACAGTCGGCTGGCGAGCCTTTCGATGCCCTGCGAGGTGGTGCGCTCGGAGACTCCGACCAGAACGGCGCCGTTGCCGATGATCTGGACGTCTCCACCCTCCACGGTGGCGGGGCCTGCCTGCGTGCCCTCGGACCACACGGGGAAGTCGGAGCCGGCGAACAGAGGGTGCCAGCGGTAGATCGCCTCGTAGTTGATGGTCTCGCGCTGGCGGGCCGGCATCATCATCGAGTTGATGGACACCCCGTTGTAGATCCAGCAAGACGTATCGCGAGTGAAGAGGTGGTTGGGCAACGGCGGCAGAAGCAGGTCGTCGTCGTCCATGGAGGCCAGCACGAGCGAGTCCGGGCAGGAGGTGCGCTCGAGCATCTCGGCCTTCGTGATCCCGGCAACGAGCACCTCGGCCAGCTCGGCCCCGGACAGCCCCTGAGCCAGGGCGCGCAGCGGCTCGGCGGCACTGGGGCCGTTGGTGTTCTCGTTGACGACTCGGTCCAGGACGTACTGCCTGGCTTCGGGCACCTCGAGGGTCTGGGCCAGCAGGTCGCTGAGGTAGAGCACCTCGATGTCGCGGTCGGTCAGCACTCGTGCGAACTGGTCGTGCTCCTCCTGGGCCCGCTCGAGCCACAGCACGTCATCGAACAGGAGGTGGTCCTTGTTCTGCGGAGTGAGTCGGAGCATCTCGTTGCCGGGTCGGTGCAGGATGACCTGGCGAAGCTTCCCGATTTCGGAATCTACGGAAAATTCCATGACTCCCTCTCTGACACAGCACTGTGTCGCCGATGTGGATCATGACGCGCATCACGCGCTCTGATTGTCGAAGTAGTACACCTGTACTGGATTGGTACGAGCGTACCAGAGTTCTTGAGGGTTGGAAACCCCCTGGTAGAAAGAAGTTTCAAACATGTTGATCGGGCGTTCTCGAGCGGAGAGTGATGTTGCTCCCACCAGGCGCTTTGCCGCTTCGGGCGCTGCCCTGGAGCGCCCCTGGACCGCCGATGCGGCGGACCCGCGTCAGTAGGTGACTCACAAACGTCAAGGGCGATCCGTCCCGGATGGAGCCACCCGAGTCCCGAGGCGCCGGAGTGGGAGGATGGCGGACGTGAACGCGCCGTCCCCCTTCGTCACGACCTCCAGCCCCGCAGACGCCGTCAGTGCCGTCGTCCTCGACTACGGCAACGTCCTGTACGCGTGGGAGCCCATGGCGGCCGTCGCCGGATACGTCTCGGCCAACGACTGGGAGGAGTTCGTGGTCGACGGAGGGTTCCTGACCTGGAATGAACGACTCGACCGGGGAGAGCCCTTCGAACAGGTGCTCGCCGACTACACCCGGGCCCACCCCGGCCGCCCTGACTGGGCGGAGATCCTCTCCTTGTACCGGCAGCGCTTCGCCGAATCGCTGACGGGTCCCGTTCCCGGCATGGCCGCTCTGCTCGAGGATCTCCTTGGGAGGGGCGTGGCGCTGTACGGGCTGACCAACTTCGACGCCGCGCCCTTCGAGCGGGCCAGGCTCCTGGTTCCCCAGCTCGAACGCTTCGCGGGCATCGTGGTCTCCGGGCGCGAGCACCTGGCCAAACCGGATGCCGCCATCTTCGACCTTCTTCTGAGTCGTTACCGTCTTCAGGCCTCCCGCACCCTGTTCATCGATGACTCGGCGGTCAACATCGAGGCGGCTGGCCACCTGGGAATGCGCACCCACCACTTCACCGGTGTGGGACGGCTGCGCTCCGAGCTCATCGCACTGGGCCTGCTCCCCACGCCGGACCGGCATTGAACCCCGCACTGGGTGACGTCGCCCCTTAGACTCAGCCGCATGCGTGTGCTTTTCGCCGGAACCCCCGAGGCGGCCCTGCCCACCCTGGAGGCCCTCATCGCCAGTGAGCACGACGTCGTCGGGGTCCTCACCCGTGCTGACGCTCGCAAGGGACGCGGCCGGACGCTGCACCCCTCGCCGGTGGCGGCCGTGGCTCGTGACGCGGGGCTCGATGTACGCACTCCGGCCACCCTCAAGGGGGAGCAGGCCGACGACGTGCACGCGTGGGTCGGTGCTCTGAAGGTCGACGTCGCCGTCGTGGTCGCCTACGGTCGCCTGGTCCCGGCCGATCTGCTGGAGGTACCAGAGCACGGCTGGCTGAATCTGCACTTCTCTCTGCTGCCCGCATGGCGCGGAGCCGCCCCGGTCCAGCGGGCGGTCATCGCCGGTGAGGAGGTCACCGGGGCCTGCGTGTTCCGCCTCGAGGAGGGTCTCGACACCGGCCCCGTCTATGGCCGACTCACGGAGGCCATCAGCGGTCGGGACACCAGCGGGGATCTGCTCGAGCGGCTGGCGCAGGCCGGGGCGCCCCTGGTCCTCGATGTGCTGCGCCGGGTTGAGGACGGCAGCGTGCGTCCGGAGCCGCAGGAGGACGCGCTGGCCACGCTGGCCCCCGTGCTCTCCTCGGCCGACGGTCTGATCCGCTGGGAGGATCCGGCGCTTGCCATTGACCGTCGGATCCGGGGCGTCACTCCGGCGCCGGGTGCCCACACCACTTACCAGGGGTCCCGGTTCCGTCTGGGCCCGGTCACCCCGGTCCCGGAGGTCACCGATCTGTTGCCCGGCCAGCTGCGCGCCACCAAGCGCGAGGTCCTCGTGGGAACCGGGGGCTGTGCCGTCCGTCTGGGGCAGGTCGCGCCCGCCGGGCGCAGCTGGATGCCTGCCGACGCCTGGGCCAGGGGAGCGCGTCCGGAGGTGGGGGCCGTCCTGGGGGACTCGTCTCCCAGGAACAACGACGGTGAGGCGATGAGCTGATGGGGGAGCGATCGACACGCCGGGGTGCGTCGGGCGGCCACGACGAGAACCGGCGAGGCGTAGGCCACGGGCGGGGTGGCGCTCCTGGCAGACGCCGGGAGCAACGCGGCAGGCGAACTGAGCGCGGCGGTCCTCACCAGGGTCGACGAGCCCAGGGCCGGCGCTCCTTCGAGCAGGACGGCCCGCAGACGGGTGCGTCGGCGCGCCCGGCGCGGGGCCGATCTGGCTCGGCGCGTCAGGTGGCGCTGGAGGTACTCACCCGTGTTCGCCGCGATGACGCCTTCGCCAATCTCCTCCTGCCCGAGCTGCTGGAGACCGCCGACCTGGATCGGCGTGACGCCGGTTTCGCTACTGCTCTGACCTACGGGACCCTGCGGCTGCGGGGGCGCTACGACGCGATGATCGCCGCCTGCACGGACCGTCCGCTGGAGCGCATCGATCCGGCCGTGCTCGACGTTCTGCGCCTGGGGGCCCACCAGCTCATGGCTATGAGGGTGGCCCAGCACGCCGCCGTGAGCACCACCGTGGACCTGGCCACCACCTCCTGCGGGCGCGGCGCGGCCACCTTCGTCAATGCGGTCATGCGTCGCCTCAGCGGACGGGACCTGGACTCCTGGATGGACGAGCTACGCCGGGACGCCCCAGATGAGACGACCGCTCTGGCCCGCACCCAGTCGCACCCGGAGTGGATCGTCAAGGCGCTGCGCCAGGCCTTGGTCACCCACGGCCGCAGCGGCGAGGAGCTCGAGGCGCTCCTGGCCGCGGATAACGCCGACCCCGAGGTGGCCCTGTGTGCCAGACCCGGCCTCATCGCTCCGGAGGCGCTGGCCAAGGCCGCCCGCAAGGCCGACCGGGCCCACGACGTCGAGCCGCGCCCCGGCAGGATCAGTCCCCTCGCCGTCGTCATGGTCGGGGGAGACCCTGGCCGGATCGAGGCGATCCGCGACTGCCGGGCCGGGGTCGAGGACGAGGGCAGCCAGCTGGTGGCACTCGTTGCGGCACACGCCCCTGTGGAAGGCCGCGACGCGCGCTGGCTCGACCTATGCGCCGGGCCCGGTGGCAAGGCCGCGCTTCTCGCCGCGAGGGCCGCGCAGACGGGCGCCCAGTTGCTGGCCAATGAGGTCAGCCCCCATCGGGCCGACCTGGTGCGCTCGGCCCTGCGAGCCATCGCGCCGGACGTCGCCCGGGTGCGTTGCGGTGACGGGCGTGACCTCGGGCGCGATGAACCCGGCGCCTACGACCGGGTCCTTGTCGACGCCCCCTGCACGGGTCTGGGGTCGCTGCGCCGCCGCCCAGAGGCCCGCTGGCGCCGACAGCCACAGGACGTCACCGTTCTGGCCGAGCTTCAGCGCGAGCTGCTAGCCAGCGCCCTGCGCGCCGTGCGACGCGGGGGAGTGGTGACCTACGTGACCTGCTCCCCGCACGCCCTGGAGACGACCCTCGTGGTGCGCGACGTGAGGCGGCTGCTGGAGCGCGAGGGCCTGCGCACCGAGCCCCTGCACGCCGGGGACGTCGCCACCCGTCTGGCCCCTCAGCCGCCGGCCGGATCCGATCGGGAGACGCTCCAGCTCTGGCCCCACCTCGACGGCACCGACGCCATGTTCTGCGCCCTGCTGCGCCGCACCAGCTGACTGACCAACCACACCAGCGCATCATGAGGAGCGTCCCGATGACGGCCATCCACCCCTCGATCCTCAACTGCGACATCGCCCACCTGGCCGACGAGCTCGACCGTGTCACGGGCGACGCCGGCGCCCCGGGCGCCGACGGGCTCCACGTCGATGTCATGGACAACCACTTCGTGCCCAACCTGTCATGGGGGCTGCCGGTGGTCGAGGCGGTGCTCGCCCATTCCTCGCTGCCCGTGGATGCCCACCTCATGATCCGCGACGCCGACCGCTGGGCGCCGGCCTACGCCGAGGCCGGCTGCCAGATCGTCACCCCCCACGCCGAAGCCACGACGGCGCCGGTGCGCCTGGCGCGCGAGCTCCACCGGCTCGGCGCCGGCGCGGGCATCGCCCTGAGGCCCGCCACCCCCCTGGAGGCCGTCGCCGATGTCCTGGGGGAGTTCGACCTCCTCCTGCTCATGACCGTGGAGCCGGGCTTCGGCGGCCAGTCCTTCATCGAGTCGATGCTGCCCAAGATCCGCCGGGCGCGCGAGCTGGTCGGTGCCAGAGGGCTCGACCTGCGAGTGCAGGTCGATGGCGGCATCACCGCCCACACGATTGAGCGCGCTGCCGAGGCCGGGGCGGACGTCTTCGTCGCCGGGTCGGCGGTCTACCGGGCCGACGACGCCCTGGCCGCCATCTGCGAGCTGCGTGAGGCTGCCTCCTCGCACCGCCATGATGCTCGCGATGAACACTGACGACGCCGCGGGGCGCTGCCAGCGACCGGTTTTGACGCCCTGTTGGAGGAGGTGTTCGTGATGCAGGTGTGACAGCCGATGTGCTGAGCCACTCCGCCCCATCGGGCTTGTGGGAAACCTCAAAGGCCTTCGAGGAGCGAGAGACGTCTTTGCCAGGTCCCCGTTATGCCGCCCGATTACTGGGGTCTCGATTGTTACACCAACGCAACTCTCACTCTTTGTGAGGTTTCCACAAATGGAATGTGGTGCCTCGACCACGTAACGTCATAGTCCAGTGGACCCGCCCCTCGACGATTGTAGGGAAAGCACGGATCCACCCCGCCGGCCCAAGGAGGGCCCGCCGCCAGCCCGGCAGCGTCCAGGTAAGGAGACTCTTGGTGACCCTCTCCCGTATCCTCATCGCCAACCGTGGCGAGATCGCACTGCGTATCGTGCGAACCGCCCGCGACCTCGGGGCGACGTCGATCCTTCCGTACACGCCCGAGGACCTCATGAGCCCCGCCGCAGAGCTCGCCGATGAGGCCTACGCACTGCCCGAGGGATCGTCCTACACCGACGCGGCGGCGCTGCTCGAGCTGGCCCGCGCCACCGGCGCGGACGCCATCCACCCCGGATACGGGTTCCTGTCCGAGGACGCAGACTTCGCCCGCTCCATCATCGAGGCGGGGATCACCTGGGTCGGGCCCTCACCCGAGGCCATGGACGCCCTCGGAGACAAGATGAGCGCCCGAGCCACCGCCGAGCGGGCCCAGGTCGCCCCGGTGCCGGGCATCACCGACTCGGTCACCGACGCCGAGACCGTCATCGCCTTCGCCGCCGCCCACGGCTACCCGGTCGCCCTGAAGCGCACCGACGGTGGCGGCGGACGCGGCATCACCGTCCTGCACAATGACGACGAGGTCCGGGCCACCCCTGCCTTCGAGTCCGCGGTGCAGGGCGGCGGAACCCTCATCCTGGAGCGGTTCGTCACGGCCGCACGTCACGTCGAGACCCAGTGCGCCCGCGACAGCCACGGCGGTTTCGCCGTGGTCTCCACCCGCGACTGCTCCCTGCAGCGACGCAACCAGAAGCTCCTCGAGGAGGCTCCCGCACCCTTCCTGCCCGAGGGCGTCCACGGGCGTCTGGTCGAGGCCTCCCGTCGCCTCCTGGAGACGGTTGACTACGTCGGCGTGGCCACCTGCGAGTTCCTCCTGACCCCCGAGGGCGATATCTGGTTCCTGGAGGTCAACCCCCGTCTGCAGGTGGAGCACTGCGTCACCGAGGAGGTCGCCGGCACCGATCTGGTCGAAATCCAGCTGCGCATCGCCGAGGGCGGTCACCTCGGACAGGTCAACGAGCCCCGCGGTCACAGCCTCGAGCTGCGCATCACCTGTGAGGATCCCGCCCGAGGTCTGGCCCCCTCCACCGGTACCATCCCCCGCCTGCGCTGGCCGGCCGGTCCCGGTATCCGCATCGAGTCCGGAGTCACTGAGGGCGACGTCGTCACCCCCTTGTTCGATCCGATGCTCGCCAAGATCATCATCACCGGTGCCAGCCGGGAGCAGACCATCGCCCGAGCCCGGCGAGCCCTGCGGGAGACGGTGGTCGAGGGCGTCACCGTGTGCACTGCCCTGCACTCCGAGGTCCTGACCCGCCCCGAGTTCACCGCCCCCGACGAGACCGGGCGGCTGGCTGTGACCACGCGGTGGATCGAGAACGAGGTGCTGCCCGATCTCGCCGACGCCGCGGCGACGTCGCAGGCCGACGGCTCGGCGGAGACGGTCGCCAACCCGCGTACCCGCTCCAGCTACATCATCGAGCTCAACGGCCGCCGCATGCAGCTGACCCTGCCCGACGGGATCCTCGCCCCCTCCAACCCGTCGCGAGGCTTCAGCCCCCGCAGCAACCGGGCCCAGCCGCTGCGCGGCCGTTCGGGCGCGACCCGCTCACCTCGAGGCGCAGCCTCTGGTGAGACCAGGACCGCTGGCGGTGAGCCCGGTGTCATCGCCGCCCCCATGCAGGCTATCGTCACTCGGATCTGCGTGGAGCCGGGCCAGCCGGTCTGCCAGGGCGATCTGCTCGTGGTCCTGGAGTCCATGAAGATGGAGAACTACATCCACGCACCCAGCGACGGCACCATCTCGGAGATCCCCGTCAGCGCCGGACGCACCGTCTCGGCCGGCGATGTCCTGGTGCGCATGAGCACCCCCGAGAACGACTCCGAGGAGGCCTGAACCGTGACCACCGCCCCCATCACCGGCCCCGGCGCATCTGCCGAGACACCGGCCCAGGGAACCACTATGGCCGACTCGGAGGCCACCACCGCCTTCCGCCAGCGCATCGCCCGCATTGACCGGGAGGCCGAGGAGCACGCCGCCGCCCGTCAGCACGCCAAGGGCAAGCGCACCGCCCGCGAGCGCATCAACGACCTGCTCGACGACTCCACCTTCCTGGAGATCGGCCGCTACTCCGGTTCAGGTGCCGGCGACAAGGCCCGCCCCTCGGGCGTCGTCACCGGCTTCGGCCAGATCGACGGCCGCCAGGTGGCCGTCTACTCCCAGGACTTCTCCGTCTCCGGAGGCGCCCTGGGCACCATTGAGGGGGACAAGATCGTCCGCCTCCTGGACGACGCCCTGCGCCTGCGCATCCCCGTCATCGGACTCATCGACTCCGGCGGCGCCAAGATCCAGGAGGGCGTGGGAGCTCTGCGCCAGTACGGGCGCATTTTCAACCGCACCTGCGCCGCCTCCGGACTGGTCCCGCAGATCAGCGTCATCCTGGGACCCTGCGCCGGTGGCGCCGTCTACAGCCCGGCCCTGACCGACTTCGTCATCGCCACCCGCCAGGCCTCCCACATGTTCGTCACCGGCCCCGACGTCGTACGCGCCACAACCGGTGAGCAGATCAGCGCCGAGGACCTCGGCGGTGCACAGATCCACGGTTCCGTCTCCGGCGTCGTCCACTACGTGGCCGACGACGAGGAGGACGCGTTGGGGCAGGTCCGCACCTTCCTGGCCTACCTGCCCTCCTCATCCGAGGTCAGCGCCCCCCTGTACGCCTACGACGACGCCGACGCGCAGGCCGACGCTGAGGCCGCCCGCAGTGTCGGCGAGATCGTCCCGGCCTCCACCCGGCAGGCCTACGACGTCGTCGAGGTGGTCTCTGCCGTCGTCGACCACGGCGAGCTCGTCCAGGTCCAGGAGGAATTCGCCCCCAACGTCGTGGTCGGCTTCGCCTGCTTCGAGGGCCACCCGGTGGGGATCGTCGCCAACCAGCCGCTGGTGGACGCCGGCACCCTGGACGTCGACGCCTCCGAGAAGCTCGCCCGCTTCGTGCGTTTCTGCGACGCCTTCGGGCTGCCGGTGGTCACCTTCGTCGACGTCCCCGGCTACCGTCCCGGAGCCGAGCAGGAGCACGCCGGCATCATCCGCCGCGGAGCCAAGGTCATCAACGCCTACGCCACCGCCACTGTGCCGCTGGTGACGATCGTTTTGCGCAAGGCCTATGGCGGCGCCTACATCGTCATGGGTTCCAAGGCCATCGGCGCCGACCTCAACTTCTGCTGGCCGGGAGCCGAGATCGCCGTCCTGGGCGCCGCCGGCGCCGTCGGCATCATCCACCGCCGAGACCTGGCCAAGGTCCGTGACGAGCAGGGGGAGGAGGCCGCCACCGCCGAGCACGAGCGGCTCGTGGCCGAGTACACCGACGCCGTCATCAACCCGGACAAGGCCGTGGCCATCGGTGAGATCGACGCCGTCATCGCCCCTGAGGACACCCGCAACGTCATCGTCGACTCACTGGCCGCGCTGCGCGCCAAGAACGACGCCCGCCCCGAGTCCCCCAAGAAGCATGACAACATCCCCCTCTGACCCCGGCTCCGAGACCCACTCGCCTCCGCCTCCGCCGTATTCCCCCTCTTCACCCGACCCCAGTTCAGGTAACCGTTCCGAGACCACCGACCACGCCGTCGCAACACCGAAGGACACCACTACCGTGCACACGAACTCGCAAGCCCCCAGCCCCGCGACCACCATCGCTGAGCGCCTGAGCGGAGGCGAGCCCTACATCATCACCTTCGGCGGCCAGGCCACCCCCTGGCGCCAGACGCTGGCCGACCTGGTCTCCCTGGACCACGCCCTGGCCGCTGACGTCGTGGCGGTCGACCAGGCCGTGGCCGAGCGCCTGGCCCCCGTGTCCACCGACCTGCTCACCGTGACCCCGCGCGGCTCGAGGCTCCTGGACGACGAGGCGGCCCCGGTCGCCCCTCAGCACCGCACCACCGCCGACGGCGCCGACGTCTCCGTGCCCGGCATCCTCATGGCCCAGCACGCCGCCCTGGCCTCCCTGCCCGGCGCCGGCATCGACCCGGCCGCCCACGCCCCGGTGAGCGCCATCGGCCACTCCCAGGGCGTCCTGGGCGTCAGCCTGCTCCAGGCTGTGCAGGCCGGCGAGCGCGAGCGCGTCATTGAGGTTCACGCCATCGCCCGCCTCATCGGCGCGGCGGCCACCCGCACCACCCGCCGTCTCGACCTGGGCACGGTGGGGGAGTCCACCCCGATGCTCTCGGTGCGCGGCGTCACCCGCAGCGTGCTCGACGCCGTCCTGTCCCGGGTCCCCGGCTCGGAGCGGATCTCCGTGGGCGTGACCAACGGCCGTCAGGCGCACATCCTCTCGGGGCGCCCGGCTGACCTCGAGGCCGTTGTCACCGCGCTGGAGGCGGCCGCCGCCCGCAGCGCCAAGGCCCGCAAGGACCGCCGCCGCGGCGGCGCCGTCCTGGCCCCGGTCACCGAGTTCCTCACCACCTCGGTGCCCTTCCACACCCCGCTGCTCGCCGGCGCGGTCGACGACGTCGCCGCCTGGGCGGCCGCCTGCGGCCTGAACGAGAAGCTCGCCCGCGACCTGGCCACCGCTGTGCTCATCGACCCGGTCGACTGGCCCGGTCTGGTCACCGGGGCCCTTGCAGCCGGATCGGACGCCCCGGTGCGCACCGTCCTGGACCTGGGGCCGGGCAACGTCCTGGTCCGTCTCACCGAGGGCGTCGTGGCCGGCACCGGCACCACCGTCGTGCCCGCCGGGACCGCCAAGGCCATTGACGACCTCGACCGGGCCGGCGCGGCCCCCCGGCCCGGCGTCGACCGCTCCCGCTTCGCCCCGCGCATCACTCGCCTGCCCGACGGCCGCCTCACCCTTGACACCGCCTTCACCCGCCTGACCGGGCGCAGTGCGGTGCTGCTGGCGGGAATGACCCCCACCACCGTGGATCCCGCCATCGTGGCGGCCGCCGCCAACGCCGGTTACTGGGCCGAGCTCGCCGGTGGGGGCCAGACCACTCCCGCCGTCCTGACCGAGAACCTCCAGGGCCTGGAGAAGGCCCTCGAGCCCGGGCGCACCGCGGCCTTCAACGCCATGTTCATGGACCGCTACCTGTGGAACCTGCACCTGGGGACCCAACGCCTGCTGTCCAAGGCCCGCGCCGGGGGCGCCCCGATCGACGGCATCACCATCTCCGCCGGGATCCCCGAGCTCGAGGAGGCCACCGCCCTGCTTGAGCGCCTCCACGCCGAGGGCTTCCCCTACATCGCCTTCAAGCCCGGCACCGTGGACCAGATCCGTCAGGTCCTGGCCATCGCCCGCGCCGTGCCCGACAGCCCCGTCATCATCCAGATCGAGGACGGGCACGCCGGTGGCCACCACTCGTGGGAGGACCTGGACACCATGCTCCTGGCCACCTACGACGCCATCCGCGCCGTGACCAACGTGGTGCTCGTCGTCGGCGGCGGCATCGGTACGCCCGCCCGCGCCGCCGACTACCTCACCGGCCGCTGGGCCGAGGCCTACGGCACGGCTGCCGCCCCCGTCGACGGCGTCATGATCGGCACCGCCGCCATGACCTGCCTGGAGGCCAAGACCAACGACGACGTCAAGCAGCTCCTCGTCGACACCCCTGGAATCCCCGAGGACTCCGGGGTCGAGGGCGGCTGGGTCGCCTCCGGGGAGTCCATCGGCGGTATGACCTCCGGACTGTCCCACCTGCGCGCCGACCTCTACGAGATCGACAACTCCTCGGCCCGGGCCTCCCGCCTCATCCAGGAGCTCGCCGGTGACGAGGCCGCCATGGCCGCACGCCGCCAGGAGATGATCGACGCCCTGGCCAAGACCGCCAAGCCCTACTTCGGCGACGTGGAGGAGATGACCTACCTTCAGTGGGCCACCCGCTACGCCGAACTGTGCGTCGCCCCCCACGAGGGGCGCAGCGCCACCCGCGCCGACTGGGCCGACGAGGGCTGGTACGACCGCTTCATCGACCTGCTGCACCGCATCGAGGCCCGCCTGAGCCGGGCCGACCACGGCGAGATCCCCACGCTCTTCGCCGACTACGACGCCGTCATCGACTCCGACGCCGCCCTGGCCGCACTGGCCGAGCACTACCCGTCGGCCGCCTCCACCCTGGTGGAGCCCGTCGACGCCGCCTGGTTCGTCGACCTGTGCCGCAAGCACCCCAAGCCCGTGCCCTTCGTGCCCGTGGTCGACGCCGACATCCTGCGCTGGTGGGGCACCGACTCCCTGTGGCAGTCCCAGGACCCGCGCTACACCGCTGACCAGGTGCGCATCATCCCCGGTCCGGTCGCCGTTGCCGGCATCACCACCATCAACGAGCCGGTCGGCGAGCTGCTGGGCCGCTTCGAGACCGCCGCCGTCGAGGCCCTCCAGGAGGCCGGCACGGGCGAGCAGGAGGCCGCCGGCCGCCTGGGCGCCGCCCCCGCCGTGGCCGACGGCGTCCTGGCAGCTCCCGTGGCCGACGCCAAGGAGCTCGTCCAGGTGGCCCCCCACGTCCTGTGGAACGGCCACCTGACGGTCAACCCGGCCATCGTCCTGGACGACGACGCCTACAACGTCGTCGCCCGCCCGGACGTGGCCGAGGACGCCTACGACCTCGACATCCGCCTCGACACCCACTGGGACGGCACTCCCGGCGGAGATGAGATCCACGCCGTGCGCCGCCTCGTCGTGCCGCTGCGCCTGGCCCGCGCCTGGGACGGCGCTGCTCCGCTGGTCGACCCCGAGCGCATCAGCGAGACGATGAACGACCTGCTGCGGGCCACCGCCGGCGTGGGGGCCGTGTCCATCACGGGAGACGACGTCGACCACCTGCCCGAGGTCCGCCCCGCGCAGGCCGGGGCCACGGACGTCCTGGGACGCCCCACCACCCAGCCCTTCGGCACCATCCACGGCTCCTTCACCCTGGCAAGCACCCTGGGCCACGACCACGCCTCGGTGACCGCCGACGCCCTGCCATCGGACCTGTCCGCCGCGCCCTTCGTGCCCGACGCCCTGCTCGGCCCCTGCTGGCCGGTGGTCTACGCCGCCCTGGGCAGCGTCGTCGAGGACGGCATGCCGCTCATCGAGGGCCTGCTCGGTGCCGTCCACCTGGACCACACCATCGACCTGCACCTCACCCTCCACCAGCTCCAGGAGGCCGCAGCCACGACCAGCCCCACGATCAACGTCACCGGCTGGGTCGCCGCACTGGAGGAGTCCAGCGCCGGCCGCGTCGTCGACGTGCGCCTGGAGCTGACCGACGCCACCGACGGCACCGTGGTGGCACTCATGCGTGAGCGCTTCGCCATCCGCGGCCGCGCCTCCGGCAACGCCGTGCCCAGCGCCCCCGAGCTCGCCGGCGGCACCGGACGCGAGACGGCCCCGGCCGCACGCCGCATCCTGCGCCGCACCACCGTCACCGCGCCCGCGGACATGACCGCGTTCGCCCGGGTCACCGGTGACTTCAACCCGATCCATACCTCCTACAACGCCGCCCACGTGGCCGGTATGGAGGCCCCGCTCGTCCACGGCATGTGGCTGTCGGCCACTGCCCAGCAGGTGGCGGCCTCCACCGCGGCCGACGGCTCGCGCCACGTCCTGGCCGGCTGGACCTACGTCATGACCGGTCCGGTCGAGCTGAGCGACGACGTCGAGATCACCGTGGAGCGCACCGGACTGGTGGTCGGCGGCGGCTACGTCCTGGAGGTCGTCTGCCGCATCAACGGCGAGGTCGTCTCCCGCGGTACCGCCGTGACGACGCCCGAACCCACCGCCTACGTCTACCCCGGCCAGGGCATCCAGGCCCCCGGCATGGGCCTGGACGAGATGAACTCCTCCAAGGCCGCCCGGGAGATCTGGGAGCGGGCCGACGCCCACACCCGCGCCGAGCTGGGCTTCTCCGTCATCAACCTGGTGCGCGACAACCCCACCGAGATGACCGCCCGCGGCATCACCTACCGCCACCCCGAGGGCCTGCTCAACCTCACCCAGTTCACCCAGGTGGCCCTGGCCACCGTCGCCATGGCGACCACTGCGCGTCTGGCCGAGGCCGGTGCCCTCGTGGAGAGCGCCGCCTTCGCCGGCCACTCCCTGGGCGAGTACACGGCGCTGAGCGCCTACGGGCGCGTCATGCCCGTGGAGACGACCATCTCGATCGTCTTCCAGCGAGGCTCCACCATGCACTCGCTGGTGCCCCGCGACGCCGACGGCGCCTCGAACTACCGCATGGGCGCCCTGCGCCCCAACCAGGCGGGCATCAAGGCCGACGAGGTCGAGGCCTACGTGCGCTCGATCTCCGAGGCCACCGGCGAGTTCCTCCAGATCGTCAACCACAACCTGGCCGGCGTGCAATACGCCGTGGCCGGCACGATCAAGGGCCTGGACGCCCTGGCCGCGGACGCCCGTGCCAAGGCCAAGGCCCGCGGGGGCAAGAACCCCTTCATGTTCGTCCCCGGCATTGATGTGCCCTTCCACTCCGAGGTGCTGCGCCCCGGTGTGCCGGAGTTCCGTGGCCGTCTGCTCGAGCTCGTCCCCGAGGACCTGGATGTCGCGCGCCTGGTGGGCCACTACGTGCCCAACCTCGTGGCCCGGCCCTTCGCCCTGACCCAGGACTTCGCCCGCTCGATCCTTGAGGTCGTGCCCTCCGAGCCCGTTGAGGAGATCCTCGCCGACTGGGACTCCTGGGTGAAGCGCCCCACCGAGCTGGCCCGAGTCCTGCTCGTCGAGCTCCTGGCCTGGCAGTTCGCCTCCCCGGTGCGCTGGATCGAGACCCAGGAGGTCCTGCTGTCCTCCCCGAGCGAGGGCGGCCTGGGGATCGAGCACATCGTCGAGGTGGGGCTGGCCAATTCCCCCACCCTGGCGAACCTGGCCACCAACACCCTGCGTCTGCCCCAGCACGCCGGGCGCCACGTCACCGTGCACAACGCTCGCCGCGACGAGGCCCGGGTGCTGGCCACCGACACCGACCCGGCCGTCGAGCTCACCGAACCGGACTTCGACGTTCCGGCCGCCGAGGAGCCGGCTGCTGAGGCCCAGGCTCCCGCGCAGGCCGCTGCCGAGCAGGCTCCCGCCCCCGCGGCCGAGGCCGCACCCGCTGGTCCGGCTCCAGCCGCAGCCGGACCGGTGGACGACCTGCCCTTCGGTGCGACCGACGCCCTGACGGTGCTCCTGGCCCACGCCTCGCGCATCCGCCCCGAGCAGATCGGCGCCACTGACACCACCGAGACACTCACCAACGGAGTCTCCTCGCGTCGTAACCAGCTCCTCATGGACCTGGGTACCGAGCTCGAACTCGCCTCCATCGACGGTGCCGCTGACGCCGACATGACGGCTCTGGCCGCCACGGTCGCCAAGGGCGCTCCCGGTTACAAGGCCTTCGGTCCAGTCCTCACCGAGGCCATCCGCGTGGGGCTGGGCCGGCTCCTGGGCCCCTCCGGCGTGCGCGCCTCCCGTATCGCCGACCGCGTCACCGGCACCTGGGGTCTGGGGCAGGGCTGGGTCTCCCACGTGACCGCCGCCCTGTTCCTGGGCACCCGGGAGGGCGCCTCGATGCGCGGCGAGGACCTGGCCTCCCTGGGCTCCTCGGCCCCGCTGACCAGTGCGAGCGCCGTGGACTCCCTCATCGACTCCGCCGTCCAGGCCGTCGCCGCCGACCACGGTGTGAGCGTCGCCAAGCCGAGTGCCGGCGGTGCCGGGGGCGCAGTGGTCGACTCCGCGGCCCTGGACGCCTTCGCCCAGAGCGTCACCGGCTCCGAGGGTGTCCTGGCCACCACGGCCCGCACCCTCCTGGACGCCCTGGGGCTGGCCGAGAAGGCCACTGTCGCGGCTGATGCCGATGACGAGGCCTCCCGTACCCGGGCTGCCATGGCCGCCCTGGACGCCGAGCTCGGTGCCGGATGGGTCAAGTCCGTCACCCCGGCCTTCGCCCCTGAGCGCGCCGTGCTCATCGATGACCGCTGGGCCACGGCCCGTGAGGACGTCGCCCGACTCGGCTCCGGCGAGACCGACCTGGACGCCTTCCGCCGGCTCCTGGCCCCCAAGCGCTTCGTGGGTCTGGGACAGGCGGTGGCCGATCACGCCACCTGGTGGGCCAAGCAGGCCAAGGCCTCCGACCTGGCCGACGGCGCCGAGCGCGCCGCCGTCCTGACCGAGATCGCCCAGGCCGCGCCGAAGACCCCGCAGGCCGGTGACGCCACAGTGCGCTGGTCCGAGGACGTCGCCGTCGTCACCGGTGTGGCCCCCGGCTCCATCGCCGCGGCCGTCGTCGGGGAGCTGCTGGCCGGTGGCGCCACCGTGGTGGCCACCAGCTCGCGCCTGACCCACGAGCGCCTCGAGTTCACCACCACCCTGTACCGCGAGCACGCCGCGGCCGGCGCCAAGCTGTGGATGGTTCCCGCGAACCTGTCCTCCTACCGGGACGTCGACGCCCTGGCGGAGTGGATCGGCAACGACCAGGTGGTCACCTCCGGCGGCTCCACCAAGGTCGTCAAGGAGGCCCTGGTTCCCACCCTCCTGTTCCCCTTCGCCGCGCCGCGCGTCTCGGGCACGCTGGCCGACGCCGGCCCGGCGGCCGAGTCCCAGACCCGCCTGCTGCTGTGGTCGGTGGAGCGCACCATCGCCGCCCTGAGCGCCATCGGCACCGACACCCACGTCGACCACCGTCTGCACGTGGTCCTGCCCGGCTCCCCGAACCGGGGCACCTTTGGCGGTGACGGCGCCTACGGCGAGGTCAAGTCCGCCCTGGACGCGATCGTCAACCGCTGGTCCTCGGAGCGGGCCTGGGCCCAGCGCGTCACCCTGGCCCACCCGCGCATCGGCTGGGTCAAGGGCACCGGCCTCATGGGCGGTAACGACCCGCTCGTCGCCGCCGTCGAGGCAGCCGGGGTGCGTACCTGGACCACGGAGGAGATCGCCTCCGAGCTCACCGGCCTGTGCACCACCGAGGTGCGCACCCGGGCGGCTCAGGCCCCGGTGAACGCCGACCTCACGGGGGGACTGGGTGACGACATCGACCTGGTGGCCCTGCGTGAGAACGCCGCCGCGCAGGCCGCTGCGCCCGCTGAGGAGACCGAGGCCCCGGCCGTCATCAAGGCCCTGCCCACCCCGGTGGTCCCGACCCAGCCCACCGCCCCCCAGTGGGGCGAGGTGAGCACCGACCTCGATGACCTGGTCGTCATCATCTCCACCGGAGAGGTCTCCACCTGGGGATCGGGCCGTACGCGCCGCGAGGCCGAGCTGGGAATGAGCGGCGGCGAGGACGTCGACCTGACCGCTGCCGGTGTCCTCGAGCTCGCCTGGGGCATGGGTCTGCTCACCTGGCAGGACAGCCCCAAGGCCGGCTGGTACGACACCGACGGGGAGATGGTCGAGGAGTCCGACATCCTGGAGCGCTACCGCGACGAGGTCGTGGCCCGCTGCGGTATCCGCGAGTTCGTCGACGACGGTGTCATCGCGCCGATCGCCGACGAGGAGGTCACCGTCTACCTCGACCGCGACATCACCCTGTCGGTTCCTGACGAGGCCACGGCCCGCACCATCGAGGTCTCCGACCCCGAGCACACGCTCGTGGTTCCCGACGCCGAGACCGGCGAGTGGACCGTCACCCGACTGGCCGGCTCACTGGCCCGGGTGCCGCGACGCGCCGCGCTGTCGCGCACGGTCGGCGGCCAGTTCCCGCGCGACTTCGACCCGGAGCGCTGGGGCATCCCCGCCTCGATGACCCAGGGCATGGACCCCATCGCCTCCTGGAATCTGGTCACCGCCGTCGACGCCTTCCTGTCGGCCGGCTTCACCCCGGCCGAGCTCCTCAAGGCCGTCCACCCCTCCGACGTGGCCTCCACGCAGGGCACCGGGTTCGGTGGCATGGAGTCGATGCGCAAGATGTTCGTCGGCCGGTTCCTGGGGGAGGAGCGTCCCAGCGACATCCTCCAGGAGGCCCTGCCCAACGTCGTGGCCGCCCACGTCATGCAGTCCTACATCGGCGGCTACGGCGCCATGGTCCAGCCGGTGAGCGCCTGCGCCACCGCGGCCGTCTCCATTGAGGAGGGCTGGGACAAGATCGCCCTGGGCAAGGCCGACGTCGTCGTGGCCGGCGCCATCGACGACATCTCGATCGAATCGGTCGTCGGCTTCGGCAACATGAACGCCACCGCGGAGGCCGCGGCCATGCGCGCCAAGGGCATCTCCGACCGCCACTTCTCGCGCGCCAACGACCGCCGTCGCGGCGGATTCGTGGAGGCCGAAGGCGGCGGCACGGTGATCCTGGCCCGTGGCTCGGTGGCGGCCCGCATGGGGCTGCCGGTGGCCGGTGTGGTCGGTTTCGTCTCCTCCTACGCCGACGGCGCCCACACCTCGATCCCAGCACCCGGCCTGGGCGCCCTGGGCGCCGGCCGCGGCGGGCGCAGCTCGCGCCTGGCCAAGGCCCTGGCGGCCCTGGGTGTGGAGGCCGACGACATCGCACTGGTCTCCAAGCACGACACCTCCACCGGTGCCAACGACCCCAACGAGTCCGAGCTGCACACGCGTCTGGCGCGCGCACTGGGACGCTCCGAGGGCAACTCGCTGGTGGCAGTCTCGCAGAAGACCATCACCGGTCACGCCAAGGGCGGCGCCGCCGTCTTCCAGGTTGCGGGCCTGACCGAGATCCTCGCCTCCGGTGTGGCTCCCGGCAACGCCTCCCTGGATGTCGTCGACGCCCCGCTGGCCAAGGACGCCTTCTGGGTGTGGCCGCGCAGGCCCATCCGTCTGGCCGGCCGTGGTGGCCAGGACGGGCGTGTCCCGGGCGCCGGTCCGGTGCGAGCCGGTCTGCTGACCTCGCTGGGCTTCGGACACGTCTCCGGTCTCATCGCGATCGTCCACCCCGGTGCCTTCGAGGCCGCCCTGCGTCAGGCCGAGGGCCAGGAGGCGGTTGACGCCTGGCTGGCCTCAGCTAACGCCCGCCTGGCCGCCGGGACCAGGCGCCGCCGCGCCGGGATGATCGGTCGGGCCCCACTGTTCGAGCAGGTTCAGGGCCGTCGTCTGGGGGAGGAGTCCAAGCAGCGCGACCCGCATGAGGTCGAGGCCGCCATGCTGCTCGACCCCGATGCTCGCCTGGGCTCCGACGGCGTCTACCACGCGGGGGAGTAATCACCTCACCTCAGCGCTCACAGGACCGGTTTCACGGCTAATGGGTTCCATTTCCGTGGAACCGGTCCTGTGCGTGCACACAGTCTCGCCAAAGGGAATTCCTCAATGATTTGTAAGTCTTTCTTTTCCGGAGTTCGGTGATGGCGGAACCACAGCTTCCAGATACTCCGCAGACTCCCTCCGGTTCCGCTGTTCTGTCAGTGGGTACGGACCTGGTGCACATTCCGGGTTTCTCCGCCCAGCTCGAACAGCCCGGCAGCGTCTTCGCACAACGCGCCTTCACGGCACGCGAGCGCCGAGAGGCCCGAAACCGTTCGGAGGAGAGGGGAACCAACCCGGCCCAGCACCTGGCAGCGCGGTGGGCGGCCAAGGAGTCCTTCATCAAGGCCTGGAGCCAGGCACACGTTCTGTGCGCAAAATGTCGCGGAACGAGTACCTCTCCGGTTATCCTGGCCGAGGACGTCGACTGGCGTGAGATCGAGGTTGTCACCGATCGGTGGGGCCGGCCTTCTTTGCGCCTGAGCGGCACCGTTGCCCACGCTGTTGAGCGCAGCCTCGGAGAGGAGGTATCAACCCCAGGGTGTTGGCCGGTTTCCATGAGTCATGACGGTGACTACGCCGCGGCCATCGTCCTTCACGTGCGTTGAGTCGTGCCCACACAGAAGGACCGGTGAGGAAACCTTGACCATGATCCAGTGAGCGGTCACTGCTGCCCGTCATGTCATGTCACGTACGGATTTGCACATCATCCGTAGTACTTGTCCGTCACTCATGGTCGCGCCATCAGGAACATCAACGACGAGCCGCGATATGCCGCGCACGCCGATCCGGATCACTCACGAGACTCCAGGAGTCCCTTCTCCAACGGCGGCAGCGGTATGTCTCCCCTCTGACTGACGTGAGGACATATAGATGACTGCCACTACCTATCAAGCCATCGCGATGATCGTCTACTTCGTGGCCATGCTCGCCATCGGGGGCTGGGCATATCTGCGAACGGACAACTTCGACGACTACATGCTCGCCGACCGCGACCTCAATCCCTGGGTGGCGGCACTGTCGGCGGGAGCCTCGGACATGTCGGGGTGGCTGCTGATGGGACTGCCGGGAACCCTGTACGTCAGTGGACTGGTCGAGGGATGGATCGCCGTCGGACTGACGGTCGGAGCCCTGGCCAACTGGCTGCTGGTGGCCCCGCGTCTGCGCGCCTACACCGAGGTCGCCAACAACTCGATCACCGTTCCCAGCTTCCTGGACAACCGACTCCACGACACGCATCGGTTGCTGCGCTGGTCCAGTGGCCTCATCATTCTGGTCTACTTCACCTTCTACGTCTCCTCCGGCATGGTCGCCGGCGGCCGTTTCTTCGAGTCCTCCTTCGGAATGGACTATCGCCTCGGCATGGTCATCGTCGCCGCCATCACCGTGGTCTACACGCTGATCGGCGGATTCCTGGCCGTGTCCTACACCGACTTCGTCCAGGGAGTCATGATGGTGTCCGCCCTGGTCATGGTGCCCGTCGCAGGTGTCATTCGGCTCGGAGGACTGTCCAACCTGACCAAGGCCATCGCCGAGGTCGACCCCCACTACTGGGTCATCTGGGGGCCGACGACGACGCTGCTCGGCGTCATCTCGGCACTGGCCTGGGGCCTGGGCTACTTCGGTCAGCCGCACATCATCGTCCGGTTCATGGCCATCCGCAGCCCCCGGGAGGCCGTGGCCGGAGGCACCATCGGAATCGGCTGGATGCTCTTCGCCGTGCTCGGTGCAGCCGGCACCGCGATCGTGGGCGTGGCCACCTACCAGCACGACAAGAAGCAGCTGGCCGACCCGGAGACGGTCTTCATCACGCTGGGCAAGCTGCTCTTCCACCCGTTGGTCGCTGGCTTCATGCTGGCAGCCATCCTCGCCGCCATCATGTCGACGATCTCCTCCCAGCTGCTCGTGACCTCCTCAGCGCTCATCGAGGACCTGTACGGCTCCTTCGCCCGTACCCGAGAGGAGAAGATCAGTGGCAACCGCATGGTGCTCTACTCGCGCATGGCGGTCTTCGCCATCGCCCTGGTCGCGGCGGTCATGGCCTGGAACCCCAGTAAGACGATCCTCGACCTCGTGGCCTTCGCCTGGGCCGGCTTCGGCGCCTCCTTCGGACCGACCATCCTACTGTCCCTGTACTGGAAGCGCTTGAGCGCCATGGGTGCCTTCGCCGGAATGATCACCGGGGCCGTCGTCGTCATGATCTGGGGGAACGTCTCCGGTGGCCCGGGCGGCATCTTCGACCTCTACGAGATCGTGCCCGGATTTGTGGGCAACCTGGCTGTGGCTGTGGCCGTATCTCGGATGAGTCAGCCCTCGAAGGAGATCTCCGCGGAGTTCGACGCCGCTGTTGCGGCCTCACGGGCATAGACGGCCCACACCATTGCTCGCGGCGCTGTGGATCATCATGGCGCCGTGAGCGGTCCACGACTGCGGCTGTGGTGGCCCACGACGACGGTCGCCACAACCGCAGTGGCCGTGTAGCGATCAACGTTGTATCCTTGCCGCCAGCAACGTGCTCCGGGGTCGGTGAAAGTCCGAACCGGCGGTCACAGTCCGCGACCCGCTCGCACCACAGCTGCCTGAGGCGGCCAAGGGTGCGGCGGCTGAGCCGGTGGAATCCCGGCACCGACGGTGAAAGTCCGGAGGGGAGGATGCGCGTGGCGCTCGGCGGGGTGACCCGCGACTCGAGGCAACGTCCCGATCTCACGGATGACGGTGAGCTCACCGGATGGTGAACCGAGCGAGCGCCCAGCACGTATGTGCGCCGACCGACGGTGTACAGGCGGACCCCGGTGCAGCCGGGAGCGCCCGTTCCCGGAACGAACCGGGAGGACACCGTCGTGTACAGCCCCAGCCCCATCGGCAAGGCCGCACGCTCTCAACCTTCCTCCACCGCGGCATCCTGCGATGTCCAGGAGCCGTTGACGTCCTCGACCTCACCGATGCCCTCGCCGTCGGGGTCCGCCTCAGAGTCGTCGCGCACGGCTCCGGCTCACCATGTGCCTTGTATCCGCGCAGCAGGCCGCCGCGGCCCGTGGCCGGCGTTCCTTCTCGGCGCTACTCTGCTCGTCGCGTGGCAGGCCGCCGCGACCTCAGGCGCTGTTCCGGCAATCTTCCTGCCCAGCCCGCTGGCCGTCATCAACCGGATGTGGCTGGGCCTGACCCAGGCGGGGCTGGCCTCCTACGCAGGGGTGACGCTCAAGGAGGCGCTGCTGGGCTGCCTGCTGGCCGCCGCCTTCGCGCTGCCACTTGCCTGGGTGCTGCACCACTGGCGGTTCTTCTCCCGGGCCGTGCTGCCCTATGTCGCTGCGAGCCAGGCGGTTCCCGGTATCGCCCTGGCCCCGCTCCTCGTCCTGTGGATCGGCTACGGCACCCTGCCGGTGGTGATCCTGTGCGCCTTCATGGTGTTCTTCCCCATCACAATCACCGTGCTTCTGGGGCTGCGGGGCCTGGACACGGACGTCATCGATGCTGCCCGGCTCGACGGCGCGCACGGGCTGAGCATGCTCGTGCACATGGAGCTGCCCATGACGCTTCCGGCGATCTACACCGGACTGCGCACAGGGTTCACCCTGTCCATCACCGGGGCGGTCGTCGGAGAGATGATTATGGGCGGTGAAGGCCTGGGAATGCTGTTGTCCACCCAGCGCGACAAGGTGGACACCACCGGCATGTTCTCCACCATCACCCTCCTGTGCATCCTGGCCACCACCATCCACTGGGCGCTCCACGAGCTCGAGCAGCGCAGCCGCACCGTGGACGCCCTGCGCGGCCGGCGTGCCGGCTGAGCCACCTCGACCATCGCGCTCCGGCCCCATCGCCCCACCCCGATCCCCCTGGAAAGGAAACACTCATGCCCCTCTCGCGCCGCCACCTGCTCGCCAGTGGTCTCGTCCTGAGCGGAACCGGCGTGCTCGCCGCCTGCTCCTCACAGGCAAGCGGCCCACTGACCATCGGGCTGACCTACACGCCCAACATCCAGTTCGCCCCCTTCTACATGGCCAAGAAGGACAGCAAGTACGCCTCCGGGGTGAACCTGCGTCATCACGGGGCCCAGGAGGGACTCTTCGACGCCCTTCTCAGTGGGAAGGAGCAGCTCGTCGTCGCCGGAGCAGATGAGGCCGTCGTCGCCGCCTCCAACGGGTCCGACCTCGTTGTCGTCGGCGGCTACTACCAGTCCTACCCGGCCTGCCTCATTGTCCCGGAGGGCTCTGCGATCAAGGCGCCTGCGGACCTCAAGGGCAAGACCGTCGGCACGCCGGGACGCAAGGGGGAGACCTGGTACGCCCTCCAGCTGGCCATGGACACCGCCTCGCTGAGCGAGTCCGACCTGACGATCCAGGACATCGGCTACACCCAGCAGGCGGCGCTCGTGGGCGGCAAGGTTGACGCCGTCGTCGGCTTCTCCAACAACGACGCCGTGCAGATCAAGCAGGCCAGCACCGCGGTGCGCACAATCCAGCCGGCCGAGTCGATCCCCCTCATCGGCGTCTCCCTGGTGACGACCCGCAAGCTGCTGGACTCCCGGCGTCAGGACCTCCAGGCGGCGGTCAAGGCCTCAGTGGAGGGCATGACCGCTTTCGTCAAGGACCCCGACGCCGCCGTCGAGGCGACCAAGGAGCACGTGCAGGACCTGGTCGACTCCACTCAGGCCGCCAACGCCCGCGAGGTCGCCGTGGCCACGGGCAAGCTGGTCAGCGGGGAGGGCAAAGCGGCCGTCGGCTCAGTGCGGGTCGACGACTTCACACCGATGATCGAGTTCCTCGCCTCCCACAAGATCCTGGGCGACAAGAAGACGCCCAAGGCCGCCGAGGTCTGCGTGCCCCTGGGGCAGTAGGTACACGGATGTCAGGGGCGCGCTGATCGCATCGTCATTCCTCCGGCGAGGAATCCGGTGTCGGTCCCTGCTCGCCGTTGTGGTGCTCGTAGTGGGCCATACCCAGCTCGCGGTGCGCAATGCGCCGTAACGCAAGGAGTATCGGCTCGTAGACCACTGTCCCCAGAACCGCCTGCCTCACCGATTCCTCGCGCGACTGCCAAGGGATGTTCTCGATATCGGCGCGCGCAGTCCGCCGCGCGGCCTCGACGTAAACGGCCAGCTGCTCAGAGCTCATGGCCATACCGATCTCCTCAGCGAAAGCCAGGGCCACGTTGAGGTGCCTGACCGCAGGATGTTCGGGGGAGCAGGGCAGGCCGAACTGCTCCAGTACCACACGCGCCTTGCCCGCCCTCGACTCCTCGTGCTGGTGAGGGGCTGGGATCGCCTCAGTTGCGAACTTCATCGCCTCCCACGGCTCCTGATCCGGTTGATTGATCACGTCGATGACATCACGCACCTGATCAATGGATGCGCCTAGGACGTGCATGAGTCCCCGAATGAGGCGCAGTCTCTCCAGGTGCTGAGTCCCGTAGTCAGACTGCCGCGCGTTAACGGGCGTACCGGCGGGTAGGAGGCCTTCGCGGATGTAGTACTTGATCGTCGCCACCGGGGTCCCGGACTCCTTGGCGAGCTCCGAGATACGCATGGTCCTCCTTCTTCAGTGGCGTCGCCGGGCCGTCGTGCGATGTCGCCCTGGTCCGAGCATACGAGCGCACACGGCCCCCAAGGCTCACGCGCGCCGATACCAAGGTTCGAAGGGAAACAGCTCAACCCCCTGAGACGGTAGAACGGCGGCAATGTCTCGCGTGACCTAGTGGACAGAGAGCGTTGGTTGACATGTAGATAGTGACGGTATCTACTTAGATCGGTACTTTCACTATCCAGTTAGGAGTCGTCTTGTCCACCCAGACCACACATCGTTCGCTCGGCGAGCCTTCCCCCACCTCGCCAACCACCGGAACCGGGGACCATCATCGAATCCCTCCTGCGTGGGTCATGCTTGCAATCGCCCTTCCCACCCTGATGACGTCACTGGACTCACTGGTGGTCACGATCGCGCTTCCGCAGATTCACCGGGACCTGGGGGCCTCGGTCACCGAGCTGCAATGGTTCGTCAATGCCTACACGCTCACTTATGCCACCTTGATCCTGCCAACCGCAGCATTGGGGGACCGGATCGGGCGCCGTAAGCTCTTCCTGTGGGCGGTGTTCCTGTTCACCTCAGCCTCAGCTCTGGCAGCGCTGGCCTCCACACCCTTGGCACTCATCGGCGCCCGGGTGGTCCAAGGTGCCAGCGGGGCGGCCATCGGCTCACTGTCTCTGGCGCTCCTGGCCGACGCCGTACTCCCGCACCTGCGAGAACTCGCCATCGGTGTGTGGGGCAGCGTCAATGGTCTGGGTGTTGCCGCCGGCCCCATCGTCGGAGGCGCCGTCGTTGAGGATCTGCACTGGAGCTTCATCTTCTGGATCAATCTCCCAGTGGGCGCCCTGTCCCTGTCACTGGGATGGTGGAGTCTTCACAACGTCGTCACCGTAGACAGGTCTGAGGCTCGGTCAACCGACCTCGCAGGACTGGCGATGGCGGCGACCTTTGTCTTCCCGTTGACCTGGGCACTGGTGGAGGGCAGCAGCCGCGGCTGGACCAGCCCCCTGGTTCTTGGATGCTTGGCTCTGGCACTGGCCTCACTGGCCGGCTTCATCTGGCGGGAGCGCACCGCTCGTAGTGCTTTTGTGCCAGCGCGCCTGTTCCGCGACCGGAGCTTCGACCTAGTCAACACCGTAGCGATGCTCTTCTCCGCAGGGATCTTCGGATCAGTGTTCCTCGTCAGTCAGTACCTTCAGATCGGGATGGGCTTTGGCCCACTGGAGTCGGGACTGCGCGCAGCACCATGGACCATGGTTCCCATGGTGGTGGCCCCGGTGGCGGGAGTGCTCGTCAAGCGCTACGGGCCACGGGCGGTGCTACTGATCGGTATGGTGCTGCAGACGGCGGCAGTAGGGTGCTTCGTGCTCCTGGCACACACGAGCAGCGGTTATGGCCCCTACGTCCTGCCCATGCTCATCGCAGGTACTGGCATGGGGCTGACCTTCTCCCCGTTGGCAACCGCAGTCCTGGAGGGGATCGCGTCTCAGGACCGTGCCATCGTCTCGGGGGTCAATCAAACGGCTCGTCAGCTGGGGACGGCCACAGGCATCGCGCTGTGCACTGCCCTTTTCACCACCTTCGGCGCTTACGCCCCTGGTGAGAGATTCACCGCCGGACTCGTCCCAGCGCTGGGCGCCTGCACGGTTTTGCTGGTAGCGGCCACAGCACTTGTCATTGCCATGCCTCGCGGCCGGTTACAGCCGGCAGGCCAGTAGCGAGGAGACGAGGATGGCGCGCGCCCCGACCTCGTAGAGCTCGTCCATGACCCGGTTCATGTCGGCTCGCGGGACCATGGCGCGTACCGCCACCCAGTCGGGGTTCTGCAGCGGTGAGACGGTGGGGGACTCGATGCCCGGGGTGAGGGACGTTGCCAGGTGCAGCTTGTTCATGGGGATGTCGTAGTCGACGAGCACGTAAGCGCGGGCACGCAGCACCCCCTCCAACCGCCGTACGAGCGTGGCCAGCCCGGGCTCTGCGCGGAACTGCTCGGTGGTGATGAGCACAGCCTCGCTGACAAGGATCGGATCCCCGAAGGTCTCCAGGCCGGCGGCCCGCAACGTCGTGCCGGTCTCGACGACGTCGGCGATGAGGTCGGCCACGCCCAGCTGGACGGAGGACTCCACGGCGCCGTCGAGGTGAACGGTCTGGGCATCCACGCCCCTGGCGGCCAGGTAGCTGCGCACCAGGACGTCATAGGAGGTGGCCACGCGGCGTCCGGCGACGTCGGCCAGGGAGCTCATCGTGCCCTTGGGGGCGGCGAAGCGGAAGGTGGAGCGGGCGAAGCCCAAGGGCAGGTGCTCGACGGCGTCGACTCCGGAGTCCAGGAGCAGGTCGCGGCCGGTGATGCCGGCGTGGACGGTGCCCTGGCCGACATAGACGGCGATGTCGCGTGGCCTTAGGAAGAACAACTCGACGTCGTTGGCCTCGTCGACGAGCACGAGCTCACGGCCCGTACGGCGGGTGCGGTAGCCCGCCTCGGAGAGCATGGTGATGGCGGGGTCGGACAAGGAGCCCTTGTTCGGGACGGCAATACGCAGCACGGCGGTTCCTGATCTGTGGTGGGGGAGTCGAGTAGGAGGCGTGAGGGGGCTCGGGGACTACAGATAGCGGTAGACGTCCTGGAGGCTGTAGCCCTTGGCGAGCATCATGACCTGGGCGTGGTAGAGCAGCTGGCTGATCTCCTCGCAGGCGGCCTCATCGGACTCGTGCTCGCAGGCCATCCAGGCCTCGGCGGCCTCCTCCACGAGCTTCTTGCCGATGAAGTGGACCCCACGGTCCAGCTCCTCCACAGTCCCGGAGCCCTCAGGGCGGGTGGCCGCCTTGTGCTGCAGCTCGCTGAAAAGGTCCTCAAAGGTCTTCATGGGCCTAGGCTATCGGAAAGCCGGTGCGACACTGACCGACCGTTGTCCCATGACCTCTGTAAGACCGGTCCGGCTCGCAGCGCTCGGTGCCTGCGACGGAGTCAGCCATCTCCGAGCGATGTCCTGCCCTGAGGTTTTCCACAGGGTGTCCTCGGGGTCTGGTTTGGGGGCGTTGAGGCAGGTAATGTCAATGCACCGTCTGGACGGGCAGTGTCGCCCGGCCGGGCGGGGGATGGAGTTGTTTCGGTGGCGAGGAGGCTTCCGTGATGAGTGCGTCCCTACGATCCCCCAAGGCTGCAGATGCCCGGCGTCCTGCATCCGGCTCTGGCCGGGTCACCGTGTTGGAGCGCCACCCTGCCGCGCGCAGCCGCCGCAGGGGTGTGGCCGGGTTGGTGGCGGTGTGTGTGCTGGCGCTGGGGGTGGCGGC
>NZ_KV789093.1:145642-146414 GCF_001807465.1 Actinomyces sp. HMSC08A09
GGCGGCTATTGCTCGGGCGGAGAAGGGCATCGCTGATGCCAACGCCTCGGCGACTGCCTCGCGGGACGCGGCTCTGACTCCTGAGCTGCGCGCCAAGCGCGATGCCGCCCTGGCCGAGCCCGCCCCGGCCAAGCCCCCGCAGATGAATGAGGAGAGCGCCGAGGGCGCAGCAGCCAGCGTCGGCTACTTCCTCGACCTCTACCGCTACGCCTTCATGACCGGCAACACCACCGAGCTAGCAAAGATGAGCGAAGACCAGTGCAAATTCTGTCGCTCAACAATCGACAACGCGACGACCCTCCACAACGCAGGAGGCTGGAACGATAAGTGGGAACAAGAGATTACGAACATCAGGTATTACGAGAAACTTGACGGATACGACTTCAATAGGGTTGAAGCTACCGTGAGCCGACAAACAATTACGTCCCACCCGGGAGGTGGGGCGGCCACTGAGACCTCAAGTCCCACCGAGAATGAGATACTAGACTTTGCCGTACGCTACGTCGGTGGTCACTGGATGATTGGCGGAGTAAGGGTTGAGCAAAAATGAGCAGCCGCACCATTGCCTTAACTATCGCCTTAGCCTCCACATATCTGATAAGCAATGGACACAACTCCCTGACATTACCTTCCGAAACAAAAGGAAACTACAGCGTTGAGAGCCAGGACAACACCCAGACTTTCCGTGGAGAAAAGAGCGAGACCATCACCCAAGAAGGCCCATCAGATTCTGGTGAGCCTTCGTCTCAGGGGCGTCCGGTTGTGACGGCTT
>NZ_KV789094.1:0-31783 GCF_001807465.1 Actinomyces sp. HMSC08A09
CGGCCGCGCGGGCGTGGCAGCAGCCGGCGCCGCCGCTGGGGACGCCCGCATCTCGCGGCTCGCCGACGACGCCGTGCACGCCCGCGCCTCCCAGGCCACGGTCATGCGGGCCGGCGCCCTGCTCATGGGCCTGGCCGTGGCGCTCCTGGTCTGGGCGGCCGTCGCGCTGCGCAGCCCGAAGGCGAGCCGGCGCGAGGTTCTCCGCCGCCGGGTCACGTGGGTGGCCGTCTACCTCAGCAGCCTGCCGACGGCCTTGCTGCTGGTCAATGCCGCCCCGTGGTGGCGCGTGGGTGCCCGGGCCGGTTCCCCCTCGGGGTGGGCCTCACTCGTCGCCGTGGTCGCGGCCGCGCTGGTCGCGGCCGGGATCGTGGGACTGGCCGTCGGGATCGTGGCGCTGGTACGACGGCGCCGGCGCCCCCGCTCCGCCACCTCACCGAGTCCTTCACCCGACTCACCCGCCGCTACGGCCGCCCCCGAGCCGGCCGGTTCAGCCGACACCCCCTGCACCCGAGGGGAGGCCGGAGCCGAGCCGCCACCGGGCGAGGCCGACAACCCCACCCCCTCCGCATCGTTGTCTCCACCCCGTAACGGGACGAGCCTGACGGCGCTGCTGGTGGCGGCGGCGATCCCGCTGGCCTGGCTGGTCGACGCCGCCGCGGGCGCACCCCTGGCCTTCAACAATCCGTTGGGTATGAACGCGGTGGTGGCGGGCCGTTTCTACGGGGTGTCGAATACGGCCTTCGCACTAGTGGCCGGCGCGCTCGTCGTCGTCATCGCCAGTGCCTGGGAGGTTCTGGGCGGCGGGCGGCGGAGCGCGCTGCTGGTGACGGCCCTGCTGGGCGGGGCGGCGCTGCTCGTCGATGGGGCCCCGCAGCTGGGCGCGGACGTGGGTGGCGCCCTGACTCTGGTGCCGACGCTGGCCTTCCTCGCAGCGGGCCTGGCGGGTCTGCACCTGAGCTGGCGGCGCTGGCTGGCCATCGGGGCCACAACGGTCCTGGTGGTGGGCGGCTTCGCCGTCGTCGACCTCCTCCGGCCCGGCGGGCCCACGCACCTGGGGCGTTTCGCCCGTCAGGTGGCCGACGGCTCGGCCGCCGGCGTGCTGGGGCGCAAGGCCTATGCGCTGGTCGGCCCCTTCGTCACGAAGCCGGTCATGGCGGCAGCCCTGGCCTGCGCCGTGGTCATCGTGGCCGCGGCCCTGTGGTGGGGACGCCGGCAGGTGCGGGCCTGGCGCAATGGCACGAGCCCCTACGCCTGGCTCGCCCCCACCGCCCACGGGGACAATCCACGCGTGGAGGGACAGGAATCCGGTTCCCCAACGCGCGAAATGTCCCCCTCCGCGCGATGGGTGACGACGGCGCTGAAGTCCCTGGGGGTGCTGACGCTCGTGGCCGTCCTGGTCAACGACTCCGGTGTCACGATGGCCGGCTTCATCCTGGCGGCAGCAGCTCCCGCCCTGCTGGCGCTGACGCTGGCCGGCAGTGAGTCGGCGCGCTAGCTCTCGGCCGTCTCCGAGGTGGCCTGCGGGTCCTCACTGTGGTGCGGCTTCTCGGCGGGCTCGACGTCGTCGTCGGCCTTGGGGGGCTGCGGCACGGCGCGGTAGGCGAAGAAGTGGTCCTGCTCGGCGGCCGCCCTCTCGAAGGAGGCGCGCGGCACGCGGTGGCGGCGCAGCTTGCGCCGGGTCACGGCCCGCAGGACGTCCTTGTACTGTGAGGCGCGGTGCATCGTGCCGGCCCGGTCGTTACCGGTGACGCGGTGGGTGATGTCGCAGGGGACCTCGATGACGGCGAGCCCGGCCACGAGGACGTCGATGGTCAGGCCGACCTCCACCCCCCAGCCGTCGGCCAGAGGCACCGCCTTCTCATAGGCCTCACGGCTCAGGCATCGCTGACCGGACAGCGGCGCCACGGGAAGCCACCCAGTGGACAGCGAGATGGCCCGCCTGGCGGCGCGCACGACCCGGCCGCGGCCGCCTGCCCCAGACTGCTTGGGGGGAACCGCGATGGACATGTCGGCCACGCCGTCGACGACCGGGGGCACCAGCTCGGCGCAGGAGGCGGCCGAGTCCCCCAGGTCGGCGTCGATGAACAGCAGCAGCCGGGCGGGACCGTCGGAGTAGTCGCGCATGGCGACGACGGAAGCCCCGGTCTCCATGGCGGAGGCCTTCCCGCGTGAGACGGAGTGGCGGACCGTCACGGCCCCGGCGGCGCGGGCATGGTCCTGGGTTCCGTCAGTCGAGCCGTCGTCGACGACGATGACGAGGTCCACTCGCGGGATGGAGCGGCAGGCCCGGACAGTGGTGGCGATGCGCTCAGCCTCATCCTTGGCAGGGATGACCACGGCAACGCGCTGGTCGGGCCGCTTGGTGGAACTCACTCCCCCAGGGTATCCAGACTCCCGGCCTCCAGCCGATACCTGAGCGCCTCGTTATCGCACGCCTTTTTTGTGAGGCCCGTCAAGTTCTGCGATCTCATGCCATGCGGCGCGGAATCCTCGGGCTCCGCGCGCAGCGCAGGCACGCCCGCCGACCCCCGCGCACGTCGCGCCGGCCGCCCCGACACGCCGATGCCCCACGAGGAGGGCACCCCTCGCCACTTTCAGACTTTCCTGGGCGATCTTGTGTCAAACCTTCAGCATGGGACCACGGTCCCCGGAGAAACTGACAAATCTTGCAGCAATCAATCAGGATTCCTCATTCGGGAGCTAGAGTCGCGTATTTCGGCATGTCACACCCGGTTCTCGTGGCACAGTGGAGACAAGGAGCCCGTCAACGGAGCCGGGTTCCGCCGGCGCATTTCGCGTCCTTCCGTGTGCCGGGGCGACTCCCCTGCCGCCCCGGCACGCCTTGGTCCTCCAGCCCTGCATCCTTCATGCAGATCAGTGCAAGGCGCTTGCGAGCAGATCGAGCCCCACGCTGCCCAGGTCGATGCCCCGGTTGTGGAAGGCGCGCAGATCCAGCTCACCGCCCTCGGTGCGGGCCTGCGCCTGGGCACTGCGCCGACCGGCCTGCCAGACCCGCTCCCCCACCGCGTAGGCCAGCGGCTGGGCCGGCCACCCCAGGTGCCGGGAGACCTCGAAGCGCAGGCGCCCCTCGGAGATCACGGTGTGGTGGCGCAGCACGGCGGTGACGGTCGCCCGGTTCCACTCGCGGCCGGCCCCCGGGAGGGCGGCGACGTCGTCGGGCACGGGGAGCCGGGAGTGGACGCCCAGGTCCACAAGGACCCGGGCCAGACGCCAGCGGCGTGCCGCCAGGCGGCCGAAACGGTCCTCGGGCGTAGGCATGAGCCCGAGCTCGTCGGCGAGGGACTCGGCGTACAGGCCCCAGCCCTCGTCGCAGCCGGGCACGGAGCCCAGGTAGCGCTGCCAGGCGGTCAGGCGCGTGCTGGTGGCGTGCGCGCCGACGTGGACGTGGTGGCCCGGGACCGACTCGTGCAGGACCGTGGTCCGCTCCATCCACGGCCACACCAGCTGCTCACCGTCGGCCAGGGAGCGCATGATGACGCCGGGCCGGCGCTCCCCGCCGGTTCCGCGCGGCTCCTCGTAGTGGACGGCGCCGTCGCCGGGCTCCCCGAGGCGCACCCGGGGGCGCCCCAGGCCGTCGGGCGGGTCGAGGATCCGGCCGACGACGGCGTCCCAGGCCTCGTCGGCCACCTCCTGCGCCCAGGTCGTGTAGTCCTCCGCGCGCAGGGCGCGGGTCGGGTCGGCGCGCAGGTGCCGGTTGAGGCTGCCGGCATCGGCGCCGGGGCCCAGGACGTCGACGGCGATGGCGTCCTGCTCGGCGATGACCCTCCCCAGTTCCTCGGTGGCCCAGGCGTAGGTCTCCTCGGGGTCCACCCGGGTGCCCAGGACGCGGCGCATCCACAGGGCGTGGCGCTGCGGGCCAACCCCCTCGGCCTGGGGCGCCCGCGGCGAGAGCGTCGTACGCAGGTGGGAGGCGAAGTCCAGCGCGGCGCGGCGGGCGACGATGTCCGCCTCCTGGAGCTGGACGTGCAGGGTGGCCGGTAGGTCCTCGGGCAGCCCCAGGGTCCGACGTCGGGCGAGGTCGCGCGCCTGCCCGGCGACGACGTCGACCTGACTGAGTGGGGCGATCGCACCGGCCTCGGCGGAGGCGGCCAGGGAGGCGGCCAGCCCCTCCAGTGCGGCGGGCAGCGCCTCCAGGCGGGTGCGGTGCAGGTTCCAGGCGTCCTCCCACTTGGCCTCGGCCTCAGCGAGATCCGCCTCCTCGGAGCCGGCGCGGTCGGGGGCCTCGGGGGGCCGGTGCAGCTGGCGGGCGATCTGCTGGAACGGTGAGGAGAGGAAACCGAGGTTTCCGCCCTCCTCCCCGGCGGAGATGAACTGGATGGAGGTCTCCAGACGCTCCAGGAGGTGGCGGCGCAGGAGCTCGTCGGAGCCGGTCGAGCGGTCGACGGCGGCCACGCGATGGCGCAGGGAGCGCTCGGCACTGAGACGCTCGACCAGCCCCGCGGGCGAGTAGTCGGGCAGGATGGCCCCGCCGGGCAGACCGGTGCGGGCGGCCGCCTCGGGGTCGTGTGCGCACAGAAGCAGGGCGTACTCGTCGGCAAGGTCGCGCAGGACGACGCCGGCCGCCGCGGTCTCGGAAGGCGAGTGGACCGAGGAGCGGGTGGCGGACTGGGCGGAGGTGTGGGCGGCGGGCGCCGCGGAGGCGGCTGCCTCGACCTCTCGCACGCTCAAGGGGGCGCCGGCCGTGCGGACGGCCCGCCAGGTTCCTGAACTCGGGTGCTGCGGATGAACCGGCGGCCGCTCGGGCGGCCCGGTGCTCACCGGGCTGGTGGCGGGGGCGGGTGCGACGTCCGCCGTGTCGGCGGGGGCGTCCTGCGGGTGGGAGCCGGCCGCAGATGCAGCGGGTCCGGTTGGAGAGTGTTTCGGGGAGTGATCGGTCATAACAAGCAGGCCTTTCGCATCACTCGCCGCATGGCGGGCGGGCCCGGCGGCGACATTGCCGTCTCACCAGGGTGCCAGGAAGCGGAACAAAGGTCCATAAGCGTCGCAGATCTGACGGCGAAGAAGATTGGATGAATTGGTGGGCGCCCCGCTCTGTTCGAGGGCGGTGGGCGCGGGCGGGAACCGGTACTGGTGCTGGCCCAGCCCCGGGGCACGTGACTCAACGATGAGCCCGGGCCGGGACCTCGGTAGCCGGCGAGGGAGCGGGACTCCCTGTCCCCTCCTGCCGGTGCGGACGCCCGAGGGTGTGGGGCGGCGATCAGCGGGTGGCTACCGGATAGCGGTCGAGGGGCATCGATGGCGGCCGGCCGATGAGCAGGAGCGCAGCAGGCTGACACGCATAGCCGTCGACCGCGGCGCGGAGCCGCAAACAGTACCGGTCATCAGTGCTCCTCTCATCCTGGACGGGCCGGGACGCCCCGGCGCGGGGCGCTCGTCGTGCCGTTGTTGTGCTGTGATGGTTGTGACACGATTGAAGGACGCTGTGGCGGCGGTGTCAAGGATCTGCGGCCGCGGTTCACCCATACCGATATCCGCGCAGGTCAGAGGCATCTTGGTGATCGTCGGACATCGCTGCGCTGCCGCCATTGGGAGCGCTCACAGGCGAGCGCCGCGCCGTCGTCGATCCGTACCCTCCGGACCCGGACCGACCGCATGGTGGTCACTCGTCATTGACAGCACGTGCCAGGTGTGCGCAACACGGCCCCTCCCTATCCACCCCGCCACGCCTGCCCGCCGCTTCCCGGACCGCCGCCAATGCTGAGGGGGACATTCCGCGCGGCCAGGTGCGCCTCGCTCCGGCCAGGGGCATTCGACGCCGTCGGGGACAGCAATCCCGTCCCCGAACGCGCAGCACGTCCCCGACCGTGAGGGAATGTCCCCGAACGCGCAACACGTCCCCAGCCGGAAGAAAGTGTCCCCGCACGCGCAGGATGTCCCCACATGCCAGCGAGCTCTCGGAGACACGGCGTACGTTGGTCGTGCCCGACACTGCGCGCCTTCCGCTGAGTCGGCGGCACCAGCTCCCGCGGCTGTCCACCGACAGCACCACCGCCGACACCACCGTCATCCGGGCAGCCCTGCAGACCATCGTCATGATTGGAGACAGCCGATGACCACGAACAAGAAGACTTCCAAGAACACGGGCGACCGCACTCTCATCATCTACGCCCACCCCTACGACGGTTCCTTCAACCACGCCGTGCTCGAGGCCGCCACCTCCGCCCTGGACACGGCGGGCCGTCCTTACGACGTCGTCGACCTCTACGCCGACGGCTTCGACCCGCGCATGCCCACCGAGGAGCTGGCCCTGTACAGGGAGGGCGGCACGCTGGACCCGCTGGTGAGCCACTACCAGAAGCTCATCGAGGGGGCCTCGCGCATCATTGTCATCTGCCCGATCTGGTGGAGCGAGGCGCCCTCCATCGTCAAGGGATTCGTCGACAAGGTCATGAAGCAGAACTGGGCCTACCACCCGACGGCCTCCGGGGTGAAGGGGCACCTCACCCACATCCAGCAGGTCCTGGTGCTCACCACCTCAACCGCCCCGACCTGGTTCCTGCGCCGGTTCTGCGGCAACTATGTCGGCTCGGTGTTCCTGGGAGCCGTCCTCAAGCAGCTGGGCATGGGCGGGCGAAGCTGGGTCAACTTCGGCAAGGTCGGCAAGGTCAGCCGACGCCAGCACAAGAAGCACCTCAAGCGCGTGGCCCGGCTCGTGGTGAAGTGACGCATGAGCCCCGGCATGACCGCGGCGCGCCAGGCCGAGCTGAACTCGGGACGAGACGAGTCCCGAACACTGGCGGAGATCCTGGCCATCACCCATTCCGCACTTCTGACGCAGGTGGTGCCGGAGGCGCCCGAGGGGCTGGTTGAGGCGGCCAAGCGCGCCGACTCGCTCGGCATCCTGGCCCGTATGCAGACCATGGGCGAAGCGCTGTATACGCACCTGGGTCACTCCGCCTGCCTGGATCTCGCTGACCACCCGGTCGACACGGTCCGGGGCTGGGCGGTCTTCGCCCTGGTCTCCCAGGAGAAGGACGCCGACGTCGACACGCTGTTGGCCCTGGTGCGGCCGGCCGCGGACGACCCGCACTTCGGAGTGCGCGAGTGGGCATGGATGGCGGTGCGACCGCACCTGGTGTCCCAGCTCGACGAGGCGATCCGCGCGCTGCGGCCATGGACCTCCGAACCCTCGGAGCGCATCCGGCGCTTCGCCAGCGAGTCGCTGCGTCCACGGGGCGTGTGGGCGCGGCACATCCCCGCGCTCAAGAAGGAGCCCGAGCGGGGCCTTCCGCTGCTCGAGCCGCTGCGTGCCGACTCCTCCCGCTACGTGCAGGACTCTGTGGCGAACTGGATCAATGACGCCGCCAAGACCCAGCCCGCCTGGGCCAGGGAGCTCTGCGAGCGCTGGCAGGAGGAGTCGCCCACCCCGGCCACTGAACGGATTATCAAGAGAGCGCTGCGCTCGATCCGGTGATGGTGTCGGCCAGCTGATGGCCGAACCCGGACGGGCTGTCCTCTCAGTAGTCACGTGCCCCTCGACGGGGACATTCCACGCGGCCGGGTGCGTGTCCTTCCGGGCGGGGGCATTCGACGCCGTCGGGGACAGCAATCCCGTCCCCGAACGCGCGAGACGTCCCCGGCCGGAAGAACGTGTCCCCGCATACGCAGGTGTTCCCGGCCGTGAGGGAATGTCCCCGTCAGCGGGGCGGCGTCACGGCGCTGGCATACTTCGGTCGTGCCCGATACCGCTCGTCTCCCCCTGAGTCGGTGGCGCCTGCTTCCCTGCCGCCTGGTCCAGTTCGCCCTCCTGGAGCTGGCCTGCTGTGCCTTCGCCATCGCCATCTTCGTCGGACTCGCGGCCAGTGCCCTGATCTGGAAGTACACGAATCCGCCG
This sequence comes from Actinomyces sp. HMSC08A09, assembly GCF_001807465.1. Taxonomy (NCBI): domain Bacteria; kingdom Bacillati; phylum Actinomycetota; class Actinomycetes; order Actinomycetales; family Actinomycetaceae; genus Actinomyces; species Actinomyces sp. HMSC08A09. The sequence continues at coordinate 7,856 of NZ_KV789094.1, forward strand.
ATCGCCCGTTACGACGCCCTGCTGATCTACGTCATCGTCGTTCAGATCGCCTTCGTGGCCCTCAAGCAGGAGACCTGGCGCAAGCTCGGCGTCATCTGCGCCTTCCACCTCATCGGGCTGGCGCTGGAGGTGTTCAAAGTCCACACCGGATCCTGGGCCTATCCGGACGCGGGAGTGGTACGCGTCGGCGGGGTACCGGTCTTCTCCGGATTCATGTACGCCTCCGTCGGCTCCTACATCTGTCAGGCCTTCAGGCGCTTCGACCTGCACGTGGGCGGTTTTCGGTGGTGGCCGGTGAGTCTGTTGGCCGTGGCCGCCTACCTCAACTTCTTCACCCATCACGTCATCGTCGACCTGCGCTGGGTGATCGCGGCCGGTTTCCTCATCGCCCTGTGGGGAAGCGCCGTCCACTTCACTGTCGGCGGTGACCGCTACTGGATACCGACGACGGTGGCCTTCATCCTCATCGGGGGCTTCCTCTGGCTGGCGGAGAACCTGGCCACGGCGCTGAGCGCCTGGCGCTACCCCGATCAGGCCGACGGCTGGCACCTGGTGCATGCCGGCAAGTTCGGCAGCTGGGCGCTGCTCATCTCGCTGAGCTTCGTGCTCGTGGCCGCCGTCAAGGCCAAGGAGGGCACCCTCTACGGACGCGGCCTGCCGCGCGTGACGCGCCGGCGCCTGCACATCGCCGAGACCTGAGCCGCGCGCTGCGGCCCCGGGTTCACCGTCCACCCATTCGACCTGTACGTCTTCACGTAGGGCTGCGCACTGCGTACGCAGGCCCACCGTCTCACCCTCGTCACGTCGCCCGCGTACCCCGGCCCACCGCCTCCCCCTCGTCACGTCGCCAGCGCACGACGCCGCCTCTAGCCCCGACATCACCTCACCTGACCTCTCCACCGCCAACACTGGCGGGGACATTCCACGCGGCCGGGTACGTGTCGTTCCAGGCGGGGGCATTCGACGCCGTCGGGGACCGGATTCCCGTCCCCCAACGCGCAGGATGTCCCCGGCCGGAAGAGGGTGTCCCCACAGGCGTGGAATGTCCCCGTCCGCGAGGGGCCAGTCAGGCCAGCAGAAGAACTCTCCCGCCCCGGCCAGCACCGAGCCGGGCATTCGTCGCGGTGCCCCACAGAAATTCCGGAGGGCTACGCAAAGAATGCCCGGCTCGACGAGAGAAAGAGTCAGAGGTTGACCTGGCGGGAGATGATGCCGGCCTTGGCGCGGCGGACCTCGGGGCTCAGGGGGCTGGAGTCGGCCAGTGCGGCCTCCAGGCGCTTGCCCATGGCCTGCAGCGGCTTGGTGAGCTCCTCGGCCTCCGTGCCGGGGACGAGCTCCCACACCGGGATGGCCAGGCCGTTGGCCCGGAAGGCGCCGACGAAGCGCGCCCCCTCCTCCAGGTCGGACTCGCGCGCGGCGTAGATGCGGGCGAAGGCGTTGAAGAACTCGTCCTCGTCCTCCCCGCGCGCCCAGCGCACGAACTCCTTGGCGCCCAGCCGGCACCAGTAGGCGTGCTCGACGCCGGGAACGGGCCGGGTCGGGGCGATCTCCTCCTTGGCGCGCTCGATGGCCTCCTCGATGACCTGGCGGGCCTGCTCGTTGTCACCGGCGGCCTGCGGGTCGATCCAGAAGTCGAAGGTCTCGCGCACGGAGACGACCGGCGGCTCAGTGGTGTCGAGGATGTCCTGGAGGCGCGGGCCGGGCTCGGGCAGGCCGTCGGTGCGCAGGGCCTGGCCCTCCGGCAGCTCGAGGGTGGCCAGGACGGCGGCGGCGACGTCGCGGGAGGCGTCCCCGGAGTGCATGGAGGTCTGCATGGCCACGAGGACCTCGCCGTCGGAGCGCTTGAGCCCCTGGACGAACTCGGGAAGGAGCGTGACGAGCTGAACCTGCTTGCCCCCGTACTCCTTGGTCAGGCGCACGGTGGCCGTGGCGGCCGGGATGATCTGAGCCATCGCCACGAGGTCTTCCTCGGCCGGCAGACCGGCGAAGGGACGGGCGACGAACTCGATGCTCTGCTTGCGGGGCTTGGCCGACGCGGTGGCCGGACGGCGCCCGTGGCGCTTCTTCTTCGACATGCCCGTCAGCCTACCGGCCACGTGGCGCCCCACCGAGGTCGACGACGGCCCGTCGCCACCCCATGACGCGCCTCACGGCAGTTCTCCCCACCGGTTTCCCCCGACGTCACAGAGAGAACAGTCCCGCGGCCGCAGGGAGTGAGGAATGCTAGTCCCATGCGATTCAGTGCGGTGGGCCTTCGGCACCTGGGGATCCGTGTTGCTCGAATGGCCTGGAGCAGCCGGCTGCTCAAGACTGCACTGGTGTTCGTCGTCATCAGCGCGTTCCTCACGCTCGCACAAACGTGGGCTCAGCAGCGACCGGTCATGGCGTCCTCACTCACTCAGCCGCAGGCGCCGGCGTACTCGACCTGGCAGGCCTCGGCCGAGACGAATGAGACGACGTCATGCGACACCTCCACCGACACGAGCCCCGCACCGGGAACCCAGTGGAGTAAGGCCTGGCGCTTCGACAGCGGAACCGACCCATCCGCGACTCTGAGCTCCCCCGTGATCCACCGATGCGGGAACTACCTCGTTGTGGAGTCCCGTGAAAAGAAGTCCACTCTGCGCGGTTACCTCCTTGACAAGGCAGGCCCAAGGATACTGTGGGAGCTGCCGGACAAGAACATCCACGTATGGGGATCTCCTTGGTGGGGCGGGCACTTGGTTCTCAATCACGAGATTCTCGATCCGGCCACCGGGCGCACAGAAGCCGCCCCGTGGTCCTCAGACGACTGGCCGTACGTCCTCTCCCCTCATCTCATCATCACCTGCGACACCTACAGGAGCACCAACCGGTGCAGCGCCTGGGACTGGAGCGGCGGGCGCCCCACTCGGCGATGGGAGCGCAGGTACGACGCCCAAACCACCCCTCAGCCGTCAGGAATCGCAGGAGATGACGCCACTGGAAGCACCCTGGTGTCGGCCGTCTCGGTTAACAACAACTATGCGGCACGGACTGGTCTCATGAACCTCGCTGACGGGAGCGTCCGCACCGACTGGGCGGGCGAGGATCTGGGGAGGGAATCGACATACATCCCCGCGCACGACGGGTGGATCCACATCCCTCGGGACTCCGAGACCGCTGAGGCTTACTCCCTTCAAGGAGAGCCGAGGGGGACATTCCCCCTCTCCGGGAGCAATGCGGCGCTGCTCCTGTCGGAATCGGGAACCCCCACCGTGGAGCAGTTCCAGCGGGCCTACGAATCGGGGGACCTCTCCTGGGCCACGTACACCGTCGAGTGCGCCTCCCCCAGCGCCTGCACCTTCAACGGCACCCCCGTGACGCTGCCCCTCGAGAAGGGCCTCGACCGGACTCCGGGGCGAGGCACGCTGCAGCTCGGCTGGCATCTCACCAGCGACCGACACATCCTGGCGGCCCCGTTCGCATTCCACCGCCAGTGGAGCCAGGCGACAAACGATGAAACATCCCTCGTCATCGACACCCGGACGTCGCAGGTCATCGGTCCTCCGGGGACGTCGGCGCACATTCAGGCCAATCTCACCGACCCGCATCTGATGATCGGTATCCACGGCACCGAGATCGTCGGCTACACGCCCACCTCGTGACGGTCCGCCTACACCCGCGCCGCGGTTGCCGTCGACGTCGCGGCAGCGGCATTGGCGACCACATCGCGACGTCGAGCCACCGCCGTTTCCACGGTGGCCACGAGGCGAGAGATCCGATCCAGCTCAGCCAGCGCGGCAGCCGGAGCGATCTCGCCCTGATCCAGGCTGTTGGTCAGCTCTCCCAGCCTCCGATTCTGGTGGCCGACCCAGTTCTGGACGGCCTCGACATGGAGCCCTGACCGACGGCGGCTTGCGGATCGCACCATCCGAGTCACCGATCTCAGGTTCTCAAGAACCGGTTCCTGCAGCTTGCCCCAGACCTGCTCCCAGGTCGGGGACATCGTCAGCATGGACACGGTGTCCACGATGACGTCATCGCCGTTATCAAGGGCTGCGGAGCGCCGCTCGAGCTCCAGGGCCTCATGCTGGACGCTCTTGCTGAACCAGTCGATGCCTCGAGGCTCACCGAATCTGTTCCAGGCTCGTGCGACGTCGTCATACTCGGCCTCGAAGCGCTGGTAGCGCTGTGCGAGCTGACGAGACTCCGGTGAACCGGGCTCCAGCGTTCCCACTCGCAGGGCGGTTGAGTCGTAGTCATAGGTCACCTGTGCGTAGGAGCGGGCGGCTGCTCGTGCCCGACGACGAGCGCTGAGCCCTCGCCGACAGTAGATGACGAGTCTGACCACTCCTGCCGCGCACAGCACCCCTGCACCGACAACGCCCACACCCGAGACAGTCATGCTGTAGGGGCCCAGGTAGGTCTCGGCTTGACGTCCCATCGCTACGACGCCGCCGTTCCAGTCCTGAGCGGCGAAACGTGACGCCGCCGCGTCCTGGATGGCGACCTGCTCGGATCGCTTCAGTGACACGTCTGCGCCGGGGTAGAAGGCCATCTGGTGCGCGTGAGGGGCCACCGCGATGACAACCACTCCTTCTTTCCAGCGACCCCCGCCCGAGGTCCGAAAGTCCTGTTGGTAGTCGAAGATGTTCTCGGCGTAGTTCGCGGTAGCCGCATCCAGGTTGTTGATGCCCCAGCCCGTCAGCGATACGACTTCGAAACGGATGTCTTGCCGGAATCTCAGGCTCTGCAGATCACGCTGAAGAGCCTGGGCGTCGAAAATGCCGGCCTCATCACGAACATTGACAGTGGGGACATGACCTTGCCGAAACGGGCCGAGAATCGCGAGTGGAAGCACAGAGATCATCAGCGCACATAGCGCAATGTTTGCAACAAACGTAATGACATCGGAGATGCTGCGTCGCCGATGCCCCTGAGCACCTCTCCCTAAGACCATAGTATTGCCCACTTCCGCTTCTTGCTGGGTTCACGCTTCCACCAGGGATCCCTAAATAGCAGGGCATACCGGTAGGCGTTGTACACATCCATCACTGGGATACTCACGGACAGTGCACCCACGCCCTCAGTCGTTACCGCGACCTCATCAACCGCGGGCGACCTCGTGAGCATACGCACAGTGCTTGACATTCGCGACACTCCTCCCCACCGGTCAGCGGACTTCAGCCCCTCGACGTTAGGAGCATCTTGCCCGTCACGCCCGATTTGAGCACCACCCAGTACCACGGAGATCTTCGAGCGCGGGTTGCTGCTACGTGAGTCCATGTACTTCTTGTACCGGCGACGACACCTCTTTCTCTCACCCTTCGACATTCCAGCGAACACCCCATCGACAAAGCGTTCCGCGATCTGCCTCAGTTCCAACACAACGCGCCCTAGAACATCGAGCCCCTCCGCAGGTCTTGTCTGACCTTGAGACAGCCTGCCTTCAAGGCCGTCGACCATCGAGCGCAGGGAGGCCACTTGCTGCATCGCGCTCGTGAGCTTTGAGTCATACGCGCGCCCGCCTGATGCGGCGAACCGCTTGACTGCCTGCATATCTGCGAATACCGCATCGCACTCGTTCTGCCACGCGTCCCACCAGAACTCTGTCAGGGACAACAGTCGAGCACAGTTGATCACCGCCTGCTGAACGGCATTCAACTGAATTGAGTAGGCTTTGACATAGGCGGATTGCCGCCCCACTCTCAGTCCGTACCACTGCAGTCCCACAGGGTTCCCCAACGCACCCCATGATCGCTCAAGTCGACGATAGTGCTTCTGAAGCACCATATACCTGGCAACAACCTGAACCCCATAAGGCTCGTCAACAGGAATGAGCGACGTGAACGTACTCATATAGGCACGCCGACCAACCACCCGCTCGTATGCTTGACGAGCCTCCTCGATGCCCGCACGAGCCTTTTTACCCCGAGCCACATAGTGTCGAAACCAAAGTGACGCCAACCCCATGAAAATCAGGAATAATGTCACCCTATTGAGGAAGCGGATAAGATGAAACTGCTGGCCAATGTTGCTGGAAGCGGCATTCACAGCAGTGACCACGAGCGCATCCTCGTCACGGTGGCTCTGGCTCAGATACTTTTGAATCGAGTACCACACCGCACTTTGGCCGTCCGAGTCAATCTCCAGTTTCGGCCCGTAAAAGAAGTTCCTCCCCTGTCCTGCCAGCACATCATCATAGTCGGTATGTGGCGCTTGAGCGACGATCATCACGTTATCGGCCCAGCGCCCTGAGTCTTCCCACGAGATCCATGGGACATCCGTGGGGTGGGTGCGAGCATAGTTCCGCACCTCGTCTTGGAGGCTTTCAACTTTAGAATTGGGGAGGTTCACGACCACCACATGGGTCGGCTGCCGGAAGGTGAGCTTCTCAAGCTCCGACTTGACCTGGTCCCGATGAAGAATTCCGGCCTCGTCACGGATCTCCACTGTAGGATGAAATTGTTTTGCGGGATAGAAGGGTGATTGTCCGCCGTTGATAATGAATGGCGCCATCACAAGGGCCACACCAATGAGGAGATTACAGATATACCCGAGGATCGCTCGTAACCCACCGAGCTCAGAGACTGTTGGCGGCTTCTTCACAGAGCAGCACCCCCAGGATTCTGGATCGTGTCCGCCCGAGTCGCGGTCCCGGTATTCACAGCGGCGTCGAGCTCGATCAAACTGGCCGTCCTCTCAGCGAGACGAGCGGCCTGAGCACGAATACCGCGACCGAACCATTGAGCACCGCGCGGCTCTCCAAAGTCCTTCCATGCTCGACTGACGGTGTCATACTCGTCCTGGAATCGTCGGTAGTCGGAACCACCCTCCCGACTCTGGCGGGACCCCTCCGGCAGGGTTCCCGCCTGCAGCTCGGTGAGATCGTAGGTGTAAACGACCTGCATCATCTTCTTGTGGGCAGCCCTGCCAAGGCGCCGGGCCGTGACGCCCCGCCATATGTAGAAGGCGAGCCATCCGCTTCCCGCCATGAAGGCGAGGACCGCTCCGGCCGCCCGCATCATAGTGCCGCTTCCATCACCTGATCCGATGTATGTCGCCAGCTGCTGCCCCATCGCCACGGCTCCGCCATCCCAGTCGTCCTGGGCGTAGTGGCTTCCCGCGGCGTTCTCGATCGCCTCCCGCTTGTCGGCAGACAGCTGCAAGTCCTTCGCCGCATAACAACGCACCCACCGCGACTCGGGCGCCACGACGAAGAGGATCGTTCCATTCACCGGACTATCGACTCCGGTTCCCTGGAACCAGGGGGAGCCCTGCGTACTGTCGCCAGCGTACTTGACGGTCTCCTCGTCAATGTTGCCGATACCGGCTCCGGGGACCGAGAGCACCACGATACGAAGCTCGCGATCGTAGTGCTGCGCCTCCAGGCCGCGGCGAAGAGTCTGCTCGTGATAGATGCCGGCCTCATCGCGGACGACCACATCGGGACGATGCCCAGATGCGGAGGGGTAGAGGAGCACCGCCGGCAGAAGCAGGATCGCGATCAACGCTCCGGCAATATTCATCACGAACATTGCGACCGCTCGAAGACCTCCAAGGCGGATGATCGCAGATTGCTTCATGTGACATTCCTTGTTAATAACCGAGCCAACCTCGAAGGTTGTACCGTCCCCGTTCTCAGCGGATTGAGGTTAGCAGCATCAATTGTCCAATCTCATCCACATGCATGTAGTTCCTCGTCGAGGACCGGCGAACGAGCACGGTCCGGCTCAGAAGCTCGAGGAGGAGCCCGCCCCGGAGAAGCCGCCACCACCCCCGGAGAAGCCACCCCCTCCCGAGGATCCGCCGCCCGGGGTGAAGGTTGACGCCGCGCTGTAGCCCATCACCAGGGACGAGACCGGAACGAAGGAACGGAAGGCCGCGTTGTCGAAGCCAGTGAGGCCGGCGATCGCCGGCGACGCCGAGTTGACGCGGATCGTGGCATGGGGGTCGTACCTGCCGTAGCCGCCGCCCAGGGACCAGGTGCCGCTGTAGGCGGCGTACCGACCGGAGCCGCGGTAGCTGTTGAAACGGCGACGGCGCTCGTCGGCGTACCGCGAGGTATCGACGTCGATGGCGTAGCGGGCCAGGCCGTCGGCCTCCCCGTGGGTGGCGTCGGCGATCCAGTCGAGCTCGTCGAGGGCCTGAGACGGCTGGAGCCTGCCCGCCGAGAGGTCCATCGTCATGCAGCCAAGGCGCTCATGAAACCAGCGAACCTTCTCCCGCGTGCCCATCGTGTTGACCGGCAGCCTGCCGGAGGAGTCGATCTTCTGGCACAGGGTGAGCAGCGCCTGGAGGTCCTCCAGCAATGGGCCCTGCTCGTTGTACCAGGACTGCTCCCAGCCACGGTCCTGATTGAGGAAGGTCGCGGTGTTGGCCACGACGTCGTCGAGCGTGTCCAGCGCGGCCGATCGTCTTCGCAAGTCGGTCGCCCTGCGGAGCATGGAGAGACCGAACCACTGGGTGCCTCGGGGGCTGCCGAAGTCCTGCCATGACCGGGTCAGGTTCTCGTACTCGTCGCGGAACCAGCGGTAGCGGGCCATGACCTGCGCCCCGTGGGGCTCCTCGGCCGGGATTCGCTGGGCGTGCCGTTCAGTGGCCCTGTAGTCGTGAGCGACCTGCGAGTAGTGGCGCAGCGCCTCACCGGCCCGTCGGCGGGCCATGAGTCCTCGCCACAGGTAGACACCGATACCGGTGGCACCGATCCCGGCGACGGGGAAGGACACCTGCAGGAAGAAGGCTCTCAGGTCGCTGCGAGGCTTACCGACGTACTTCGTGGACTTCTTCCCCATGGAGACCAGACCCCCGTCCCAGTCCTTCTCCCGGAACTGGGACTTAGCGGCGTCCTGGATGGTGCCCTCCTGGCTGCTCATCACCTTGACGTCCTCACCGAAGTAGCAGCCCACCTTGCGCGAGTCGGGGGCGACCGCCAGGATCACCAGGCCGTCACTCCAGTACTTGGGGTTCGACGCCGAGATCCACGGGACGTCAGTATCACCCTCATGCGAACGGGCGTACTCCAGCACCGAGTCATTGAGGTTGGAGACGTCCTCACCCGGCACCGTCAGGACGGCCACGTGGACCTGCTTGCGGAACTCCAGGTTCTTGAGCCTGTCGCTCAGCGCTGTGCTGTCAAGCACCCCCGCCTCGTCCTGGACCTCGACCGTGGGCCGATAGGTGGCCACCGCCTCCTTCTTCGACGGCCAGAGAAACACGATCAGCGGTGAGAGGACCATGGTCAGGCCCAGAACCATGACGGCGGTAAAGGCCACCACCGAACGGGTTCCGCCCGAGCTCGTGGCGGGGTCCTGCACCAGCTGCTCCATCCGAGCCTCACCTCCCTACTGACTGGCAGTTTTCAGTACCGATAGTAGCGAGGTCCCGGCGACCCCGGAGCCGGGCAGAGACAGCGCAGACAGGAGCCCGGCCGCCCCGGCTCAGAAGCTCGAGGAGGAACCGGACCCGGAGAAGCCACCGCCGCTGTAGCCGCCGGAGAAGCTGCTTCCCGAGGAGCCGGAGCCGCTCGACGGCGTGTAGGAGGAGGCCGAGCTGTAGCCCACCACCAGGTCGGAGACCGGGGTGAAGGAGCTGAAGGACCCACCGGCCCCGGAGCCCGAGCCGGACGAGTCGATGGCGGAGATCGCCGGGGAGGAGGGGTTGAGGCGAATCGTCGAGTGCGGGTTATAGCTGCCGTGTCCCCCGCCCAGGTACCAGTAGCCGGCGTAAGCGGCTTCCTTGGTCGAGTCCGAGTCGTCGTAACGCCGACGGCGCTCGGTGGCGTACCTGGAGGTGTCCGCGTCAATGGCCTCACGCGCGAGTCGGTTGGCCTTCGTCCTCGTCTGACTGGCGAGCTCATCGAGCTCATCGAGCGCGGCCGAGGGCCGGAGCGATCCGTCCTCCAGCTCGGAGGTCATGTCGTCCAGGCGCTGCTTGCGGGAGCGGACCCACTCCCGCTCCTCCTTGGTGCGTTCGGCGATCGAACCGTTCTCGGCGACGTCGGAGCTGTCGATCTCGTGGCACAGCCGCCGCAGCGACTGCAGGTCCTCCAGGACCGGCCCCTGCTCGTTGCTCCAGACGCGGTCCCAGCCGCGCGACAGGCTCAGGAAGGTCGCGGTGTTGGCGATGACGTCGTCGAGGGAGTCCAGACCCTCGGAGCGCTTCTCCAGCTCGGTGGCCCGTTTGAACGACGACGTGCCGAACCACTGGGTGCCATGGGGGTTGCCGAACTCCGCCCAGGAGCGGGTGACCTCCTCATACTCATCGAGGAACCACCGGTATCGGGCCATGACCTGGGCGCCGTGCGGCTCATCCTCAGGGATCGTGCCGGCCATGAGCTCGGTGGTCTCGTAGTCGTGGGTGACCTGCGAGTAGTGGCGCAGCGCCTCACGCGCCCGACGTCGCGCCGTGACGCCACGCCACAGGTAGTACACGAGCCAGGTGACGCCTGCAAGCGCTGAGATTCCGGGCAGGATGTAGGTCATGACGATGCCACCGCCACCGACCCGGCCGACGACGTCCGCGGTCTTGGCCGCCATGGAGACGGTGCCCCCGTACCAGTCGGCCCGGCGGTACTGGTCCTTGGCGGCGTCCTGGATGGCTGCCTGCTGATCCAGGGTGACCGCGACATCCTCACCGAAGTAGCAGCCCACCTTGCGTGAGTCGGGGGCGACCGCCAGGATCACCAGGCCGTCGCTCCAGTAGTTGGGGTTCGACGTCGAGATCCACGGTACGTCAGTGTCGCTCGCATGCGAACGGGCGTACTCCAGCACCGAGTCATTGAGGTTGGTAACGTCCCAGCCCGGAACCGTGAGCACGGCGACGTGGAGGTCCTGACGGAACCGCATCTCCTGGATCTTCTTGGCCAGCGGCTCGGTCCGGAGTATTCCGGCCTCGTCGTGGACCTCCACGGTGGGGCGATGGCTCCCGCCGAAGGGCCAGATCACCATGATCGGCAGTACGGCGATGAGGGCAAGGCTCACCGCGATATTGGCGATGAAGGCCGTCACTGACCGGATTCCGCCTAAACCGCCTCTACAAGACTGTTTCATGTGATTCATCCACACTTTCCTTTCTTTCTGCGGAAGTAGGGTGTTGAAGGCCTCGATATCCTGGCGGGCCACCGAGGTAGAAGACTGATCCTATCGAGCCGATTCAGAAGCTGGACGACGATCCGGTTCCGGAGAAGCCGCCTCCGTCATAGCCACCGCTGCTGGACGAACCACTTGATCCGGAGCCGGCACTGATATCCGAAGGAATTGCGGCCGAGTAACCGACGATGAGACTGGATACCGGCGTATGACATATAGGTCCTCCTGAGCTCGAGAACTGATGCCGTACGACACCGTCGGTCACATCACCAGCACCGCCATCAACTCCCATTAATACGGCCACGTCAGGAGTTCCGGGATTAACGCGAATCGTTGTCCTGGGATCATACTCTCCCTTGCTACCAGCGATCTCCCACTTACCTTCATAACGAGACATAGTATTTGCTGGCGGCTCTGACTTCATCTTCTCGTATCGACGCCGGCGCCTTGAAGACCCTCTCGACCCATCACTCTCAACTATCCTGGCCATCAAGCTATCCACTCGGACGCGCACACCATCAGAAATTTTGTCTAACTCGCTGAGCGCCTGCGACGGAGTAACGCTCCCCTCCCTGAGACACGCAGGTAGTCTTCTCAAATGCTGCAGACAGAGAGCCGCCCACTCTCGCTCCTCATCTCCGTCCACAGCTACCTTCGACCTCTGAACCTCCCGGCACAGATGCACGAGGGCCTGAATGTCCTCCATGACCGGACCGCACTCGTTATCCCACACAGCAGGCCAGTCCGATGCCCTTGAGAACAAGATCGCGGCGTGTGAGACGATGGTCTCAAACAACTGCAATGCTTCCGACCGTTCCTTCAGGTCATTGACACTGCGTCGAGTCGCTCCGACGTACCACTGGAAACCATAAGGTTCGGGCAGCTCATTCCACATCCGGCTGACCTCTGTGTACTCACTGTCGAACCATCGACACCGAGACAGAATCAGAGCGCCATGAGTATTATCATCGGGAACGAGTGCAGCGCGTGAGATCGTTTCTTCGTAACCATACACCACCCGGGAGAAGGTCCGACGGGCAATCATATACTTCTTACTGGTATTGGGCCCGCTCCACACATACCAAATGAGCCAAACAGTCGCAACGCCTCCGACACCAAGCAACGTCAGCAAGAAGACAGTCCTTTGCGGGGTGTTGCCGTTCGCAATAAGATCAGCACTTCGCTCCGCCATCGACTTGACACCGCCATTCCAATCCTTGGCACGGAAGTGATCCTTTGCTGAATCCTGAATATCGGCCTGCGACTCTTGCGAAATTTTGAGATCCTCACCAACATAGCACCCCACTTTGCGGCCATCCGGAGCAACAGCAAGGATCAGCAAACCGTCGCGCCAGTAGTTCGGATTGTCCTTAGATATCCACGGACTGCCAGCCATCTGAGTCTCCGCGTACTTAAGGACCTCCGCATTGAGGTTCACCACATTCTGTCCAGGAACTGTGAGAACGGCAAGATGGGTCTTCTTTCTGAAGCGTACTTCCTTCAGATCCGCCTCAAGATCATCAACGTCAAGAGCATTCGCTTCATCATGAATCTCAACAACTGGCTCGTAACGTGGCGCATGTTTTTGAGAGTACCAGTTGTCCACAACGAACGGAGAGGCCACGAGAATTGACGCCACACCGACGTGAATAAAAAATGACAGAACTGCCCGAAATCCACCGAGACCAACTCCCGCCGCATTCCGCATCGCTATCCTACTTTCGTCAAGTCGCACTATCGACGGACAGCACAACGAAGACCGTCACTATCAAGTGAAAATAGATGAATAACCGGCTCCCCTTCACTCAGAAACTCGACGAAGAACCTGCTCCGGAAAAGCCGCTACCAGAGCCGTAACCGGTAACGCTCGAATCACTTCCACCGGAAAAGTCGCTCGCTCCTCCCGCACCGCCACTCAGAATCTGGACATACCTCGATGAGGCGACATAATCCGACAACAGATGAGCCACGGATACCACAGCATCGAAAGGAGTTTCATCGTCTGAGCTGATAGCGCACGCTCCCGGCGAGTCCGCGTTCACACAGATCGTGGACGCAGCATCGTAGCGTCGAAAAGCGTTGTCAACGGCCCATGAGCCACCGTAAGCCTTTCCCAACCTCGAACGCCGCCGCTTATTGAAATGCTGAATCCGAGAGGAAGCACGCCGAGACGCCTTCGCCTTCAAGGCCTCTCTGGCCAGGCTGCGAGCCTCCGCCTTGGAAGCATTCGACATGATCGTCAACTCATCAAGCGCAGCCGACGGCGAGCATGATCCGCTTTCCATTTCAGACGTCACCTGGGCAACACGCAGGCGCCACCAGCGGATCCAGTCGCGAGTCTGAGACGTATCCACCGTCATGCGACGAGAGGAGTCTATTTTTGTGCACATCCGCTCGAGCGACTGCAGGTCTTCCATCAGCGGCCCGATCTCGTTATCCCAGACATCCTCCCACCCCGGCGACATCGTCAAAAAACATGATCCGTTGGAAACCGCCTTCTCGAGGGATTCAAGATCACGGGACCGAGTCCTCAAAGAAAGCGTCTGCTTGGCCATACCCGCCTGGAACCACTGCGCTCCCGCAGGAGAGCCGAAGTCGTTCCAAGCACGAGTGACATCTTCGTACTCATCGCAGAACCAGCGATATCTGGTCAGAATCTGAGCCCCATGTTCCTCGTCATCAGGAATCGTTGACGCACGCAGCTCAGTCGCATCATAATCGTGGGTCGTGTTCGAGTAGCTGCGCAGCGCATCCTTCGCAAAACGGCGAGCCATGAGCCCTCGTCGCATGTAGTAGACGAGCCACACCGCTCCACACACTGACAACGCACCCGGGATCACGATCTTCGTCAATAGGCCGCCAGGAGGCCTCCCAATCAGGTCGGAGGACGTCTCCGCCATGGAGATCATCCCCCCGTACCAGTCGGCTTCAGAAAACCTATCTCCACCAGCAGCGATGATCATTTCCTGCTGCGACAGTGAGACTTTAACGTCGTCTCCGAAGTAACATCCCACTTTTCTAGAGTCAGGAGCCACCGCCAGTATCAAAATTCCATCAGCCCAGTGGTTCGGATTTGATTGGGACATCCATTTCGACACACCAGTACCGTGATGACGGGCATATGCCAGAACCTCCTCATTGAGGGACGCCTCATTCACTTTAGGAATAGTGAGCACAACGACATGCACTTTTCGTCGGAACTCCATACTCTTGATCTCCGCCACCAATGGAGCCGACTGAAAGAGATGAGCGTCGTCGCGAACCTCTACTGTCGGATGATAATCTCCCCCGAACGGCCAGAGCCACATGACCGGAAGCGATGAGATCAGTACCAGGCACAACATGATGTTGGACACGAATGCAGTCACTGCCCTCAGACCCCCAGCACGGATCAGCATCGATGATTGCACTGTCATCACGTCCTCTCGCTGATAACGGAAATTCTTAACATGACTCAGAAGCTGGATGATGAACCGGCTCCTGAGAAGTCACCCCCGCTGTAGTCAACGGAGGAGCTGCTTCCCGAGTACCCCGACGACCCATCTCCACCCGAGTAGGAAGACGACCCCGAGGTCGTCGGCGCATAGGATGCTGCGGATTCGTACCCCACCACCAGATCGGATACCGAGGTGAAGGAGCCGAGCCACCCCGCCCCTTCCCAGCCCGACGAGGAAGCATCGCCACCAAGCGGCGAGCCGGAGAACTGGTAAGTACTCGAGCTGTGGTTACTCCCACCGTCGTCACTGGAGAATAGCCATTGCCCCGCGCGCACAACATCATGTTCCGAATCTAGCGACGCGAAATAACGACGGCGACGTTCTTCGGCGTACTTGGACGTATCGGCGTTCACTGCGCGACGCATGAGATCCAAAGCCTTATCCCGAACTGATTGCCCCGTTCTCTCCAGCTCGTCAAGAGCATCGGAAGGACGCATCCTGCCGCTCGCCAACGCTATTTCTATATCGCCGAGGCGCGAGCGCTGCTCCTTGACCCACTTCCGCTCCTTCTTCACACCTAGAAGCACGTCCCGAGACGCGGAGATCGTATCGCAAAGCGATCTCAACGCTTGCAGGTCCTCCTGCACTCGCCCTTGCTCTTTCTCCCATGCCTTCTCCCAGGTCGATGACATGTTGAGGATGGATGCTGTGTTTGAGATCGTCGCCCCAAGCGACTCCAACATGACAGCGCGCTTCTTCATTTTGGACACACGCTTCAGCATTCTCCAGGTGAACCACTGCGGACCACGAGGACGCCCGAATGTTTGCAAGTCTCTGGTGATGCTCGCATACTCCTGGCGGTACCATCGGTACCACATCCTCACTCGCGCCCCATACGGTTCATTCTCAGGGATGGTGCGTATATTCAGCTCGACATCCTCGTCGCCGAGGGAGACTCGGGAGTAGCTCTCCGTCAGTTCCTTCCCAACGGCTCTTGCACGCAGGCCACGACGCAGGTACTTCCGGAGCGCCCATATTCCGATCATGCTTGCCGGAGCCGGGATGATGAAGGTGGTGAGCCAGCTCCCTTCAGCGGGGCGCCCTAACAGGTCAGCCGTCTTCTTCGCCATTGCCAGGATTCCATCATCCCACTTATGGTCATTGAATGCCTTTTTTGCAGCACTTTGGATCGACGCTTGCTGACTCAAAGGCAGGCGCACATCCTTCCCAAAGTAGCACCCCACCTTCCTGGAATCGGGTGCGACCGCAAGGATAACAACACCATCACTCCAGTAGTTGGAGTTGGATGAGGAGATCCACGACCTTGGAGAATTCTGATGAGCGCGAGCATACTTGAGCACCTCACCATTGAGGTTATCAATCATGTATCCGGGCACCGAGACGACCACAACGTGAACATCTTGACGAAAGCCCACACCCCTTATACTGTCCGCCACTGATTCGTCTGAAAGAATACTAGCCCTGTCATCGATATCCACCGTTGGGTGATGCGTTCTTCCGAAGGGCCAGAACCACATGACGGGAAGTGACAGGATGAGCGCCGTAAGCACTGACACACCGATAATAAAACTCAGGTATGAGGACGTCACCCTCAGAATCCGAAAAACTACCCTCAACACAATCACCTCTTGCCAAGACGACGATGACGCCAAGGCGATCCTGCGCCTTGGAACACCCGTCGAATCGCATCAAAGGCAGTGACGCACATCAACATCATTTCGTCGAAGGAATGGCGCGCACCCCCACGCCAGCTATTAAATTGTTCATTCACTTCTACTGTATTCATGTTTGTGTTCGCTTCAGGGATTCTTGGGACTGGGATCTGGAAGGGCTGGAGTACCGGGTATCAGTATCCCGGAAAGCTCCCATCCCCGAGGAAGCTTCGGGTCACAGGATGCCGTCGGGGACTCACATGGCTCACATGACTCACGGAGTCATCATCGACCCACTGCCCGTCCCCGGCTCCGCCGGCGATTCCCACAGTATCCGGCCACCCATCGATGCCTCGCCGGCCTTGCACCTCGGCTCCAGGAAGACCAAGGGACGGCTCCGCTCCGGCCGCGTAGAGCGACAGGCAGTTCACTGACCGGCGGACGTCGGCCCTGATCCAGGCAAGCTCGTCAAGCGCCGCCGAGGGCTGCAGCAAGCCGGCCGACAGCTCCGCGGTCATCTCGCTGAGGCGCTGGTGGTGTGCCCGCACCAGCTCGCGCACCTCCACCGTGCCGCGGGGAGTGAACGCGTAGGAGTCGATCCACTGGCACTGGCTCAGGAGCAGGTCGAGCTCATGAAGAACCGGCTGCTGCTCCTGGCGCCAGAGCCTCTCCCAGTTGGAGGACAGGCTCAGGAATGCGGCGTTGCTGGCGATGATGTCGTCGGTCGACTCCAGCGCGGCCGAGCGTCGCTTGATCTCACGGACCCGCTGGAGCACTCCCGGTTCGAACCACTGGGCGCCCCGGGGGCTGCCCAGGTCCTGCCAGGAGCGGGTCAGGCTCTCGTACTCGTCGCGGAACCAGCGGTAGTGGGCCATGACGTGGGCGCCGCGGGTCTCGCCTTCAGGGATGAGACGGGCATGGAGCTCGGTGACCTCGTAGTCGTCGGTGACCTGCGCGTAGTGCCGCAGCGCCTGCTCGAACATGCGCCGTGCGGACAGACCGCGCCACAGGTAGTAGGCGATCCCGCCGCCCCCCAGCAGGGCCGGCAGGAGCGTGAGGGCGGCGAGCGAGGGCGCCCACGCCGCTACGGCCACCGGTGAGAGCGCGGCCGCCAGGCCCGCCGTCATGATGGCGCAGAAGGACAGTAGCGAGCGGATCCCTCCGAGGCGGATGACGAGGGGAAGGCGCGTGGGCGGCATCGTCTTCCTCTCATGAAACCTCGACGCGGGTCCTGACCGGCTGGTGGCTCTGCGGTCGCCGGCCGTGCCTCATCCTTACCCGCGGTCACGCCGTCTGCCATGGGGAGAGCAACACGGGGCGCCCTCGACGAGAGGACACCCCGTGGACGTGGAACCGGGAAAGAGCCTAGTGAACGGGTCGCCCCACCGGCAGGGTCAGACACCCCGTGCTGGTGGGGGCGGCGCCCCATCGGATGCAGCCGGCCCGGTTTGCACCCGTACGACCAGCGCCGGTCTGGCGAGTGTCGGCGTGGCTTCGGGGACGGCTCTCGATCGGACCGGCTCAGGACCGGGCGGCGATGGCCTCGATCTCAACGCCGGCCCCCAGCGGCAGGGCGGCCACCCAGAGCGACCTCTAATAGTAAATCGACCATCATGTTTAAGCAAACTAAAATACTTGACGCACAGAATTATTCAAGAGTCCACTAAGTTCACAGATTACTTCCTTCGCGATGGCGCGATACACTCGTTCACGAACAAAGAACTCACTTCACCTCAAAGGAGAGGCACATGTCCAGAAGCAAGGAAAGTCGTCGCAACCATAGCAGATCACACAAAGAGAGTATTAAACCCACATACACACCGACCCCAAGTAAGGCCGATCCCAAAATTCGCAGCACCAAAAAGTACGACTCTGCCCTACTCTTTATTCACGGCATTGGCAATCAGAAAAAAGGGGATGTTCTGAAGAGCATGGCGAACCCTGTAGCCAAGCACATCATACACGTGGCAGAAAAGTATGACTGGCAGACAGAAGTAGAACAAGAAACCCCATCATCGCCAATTATTATCACAGCCCGCAAAATGAATCACAGCAAGACAACATATCTTGACGAATGCATATGGGCCAATTCGTTCCCAAGAATAACGTTCTGGGAGTTCACGAAGTGGCTTGCAGTAAGAATTTCTTCGCCAATAGTTCTGCTCATTCCAGACAAAGACGACATTCAAGTTATTCGCAGAGAGTTTGAACTTCATAACTATTTTAGCGTGAAGGCATACCTGAAACTGAGTGGCGTCATGCTTCGAGTTCTTTTTCGTCTGTTTTTACTTTTTGGCGTATCATTACTTGTTTCTACAGCCCCATTACTGTTGTTTCAGTTCCTACTAAACTCCTCGACAGGACTGCGTGTGGCTGTGATAATGCTCATTCTTATTGCGATGAGTTGCTTAGTTTCACTTCACAAGAAAGCGAACTATTTTGCGCACGTCCCCGCAGCTATTATGCCCTCTCATGGAGAGTATATGCTCGACACGGTGAAGGACGCCATAAGAAGGACCTACAGACTGACGAAACGTCCAACACTGATAGCGCACTCGCAGGGCGGTTTTCTAGCCTACCATGCACTCAAGGATTTGTCGACAAAGAAGAGGCCAAAATGGCGCCTTTTCGGAGTTGGCTCAGGTTTACGACCGATCACATTTCTTGATCGACTCAACAATAGGTGGGCCCTTTCCTTGTGGTGGGCGACTTCATTGTATGCATTCTTAGCAATCGGCTCACTTCTAGCCCTTCTAAATCATGCCGATTTCGGGAAGAATCTTAGGTTTGCAGGAATTCACCTATACTTCATATCTCGAGCGATACTGGGGTTACCATTATCCTCTGCCGAAATTAACTACTTGTCCGAACCTTTACGTCAGCAGAGTCACACATTCTTGTCTCAAGTGTTTTATTTGCTGCAAGACACTATACCGCTGCCTTTGGCGACGATCCTTCTTGGCATTTTTTGGATCGTCGCAAATCGAAGCTCCAGCAGCCCTCTCTTATTTGATAGAATTCCTCCCCTAAAATGCGTCTCAAATTGGACAGAAGTGACAACAAGCCACGACCTAGTCGGTCGTCTGAGCCTCGCTCCACTACCGCTACAAGCAAGACAGCAGGACACATCAGGGCCATCCAATGTGATCTTGGATCAC
This sequence comes from Actinomyces sp. HMSC08A09, assembly GCF_001807465.1. NCBI lineage: Bacteria > Bacillati > Actinomycetota > Actinomycetes > Actinomycetales > Actinomycetaceae > Actinomyces > Actinomyces sp. HMSC08A09. Next base: position 27,175 of record NZ_KV789094.1, read on the forward strand.
ATCAGCTATTTTAAGACGAGCATACTTCCGCTTCAGATCGCTATCGAAGCGCTCGGAGATGCACAGATATTAACAAAAAGTGAACTCGATAGAGAGCGAGATGACATCAATACGCTCAATACTCAGCTTAATGCGCTTTCACAACGCCGATGGCACCTCACGAGCTTCATTATTTCGGCGCTTAGCGCCACCCTGTTCATAATATACATATTTATTAATGGGTATATGTCATGGGCTTTTACAATTATATATCTGTCTTTAGCTGTGACAATAGTCAGCATTCCTTGCAGGTTAATTGAAATTGCGCTTAGCAGGTCAGGCCCCCTGAAGCCCCCATCGGAAACAGATATAATGAAGCAAAGACAGCGCATATCGGCACATTACAACAGAATGATTCTAGTAGGTTACGCAGAAAGATGCCTTGGAGTCATTCTTGCCATCACAGGGATGGGGTCAATTCTTGCAACGTATATCGCTGAAGCTGTAGTCGCACCTCCAAAAACTGGAGTCATCATCGACCCTCAATCCATGTCAAGTTTATGGAAACTGGGGACGCTGGCGCTATTTAGTGGGATAGCCGTCATGTTCAAGTACAGACTGCATCATTTCCTATTACTGGGCTTCGAGCTCTACCTGAGCTTTTGGATAGTGACAGCACATTCTGTCAGTTTCTTCGTTATCAAGCCGGGCCTGCCTGCAGTTATACTTATTGTAATCACAACCAGCCTTATTATTGCCATTCAGCGCAGCCGATCCGTTACGCAGCAAAACTCGACAAGACCGCGAGGCTGAGTGCTCTATATGAAAGCGTTTTTCGATCGGGCCGGCTCAGGACCGGGCGGCGATGGCCTCGATCTCAACGCCGGCCCCCAGCGGCAGGGCGGCCACCCCGAAGGCGGCCCGGGCCGGGAGGGTCTCACCGGTGAAGTAGCGGGCGTAGACCTCGTTGACGGCGGCGAAGTCGGTGATGTCGGCGAGCAGGACCGTGGTCTTGACGACGTCGTCGTACCCGAGCCCGGCCTCGGCCAGGATGGCGCCCACGTTCTTGAGGACCTGCTCGGCCTGGGCCTGGATGTCTCCCTCGACGAGCGCGCCGGTGGCCGGGTCGAGCGGCACCTGCCCGGAGACGAAGACGAGCGAGCCGGCCCCCTGACCGGTGGAGACGCCCTGGGAGTAGGGGCCGACGGCGGCGGGGGCGTTGGTCGTGGCGATACGGCTGACGGTCATGGGTTCCTCGTTCCTGCTGGACGCTGGGGTTCGGCCGCGTTCCCGGCAGGCGGAGTGGCGGCCCGGGTGGCAGCGCAGTGGCGCCGACGCCCGGGCCAGACTACCCATGCCTTTCGCATCGCCCGCTTCCTAGACTCAGGGTGGTCGACCGCATCGGGGTCGGCGCACCCCGCTTCGCTCCTATCGAAGGACTGCCGTGAAGCTGCCCTCCATCCCCTCGCGCGACGACCTGACCGCCCGGGCCCGTGGCCTCGCCGGACAGATCGCTTCCGGCGCCGCCAAGGCCACGGACACGGTGTCCCGGGCCGCGGCCGGCGCGGCCGCCCAGACCTCCCAGCGCCTCGGCGTCGACCGGCTTCCAGGCCTGCCCGGCCTGTCCCGGCGGGCGAAGGATGACGGAGCCCCGATCGACGCCGACGCCGGGCCACGGATCGCGGGCACCCCCTTCGCCCGGACCCTGGCCACCGCCTTCGCCGCCCGTCCTCACACGCGCAGCGCCGGGAGCCTCCTCCTGGGCGCCGAGTTCCTGCGCACCGGCCTTCGACTGGGAGGCCGCGAGCGCAAACAGCTCAAGAGCCGCGGATTCGCAGCCGAGACCACTGACGCCACCGGCGCGCCCGACCTTGATATCGCCGAGCTCATCCACGTCCACGGTCGCCGCCTCCCCAACCTCATGCGCAACGCCTCCCACCGGGTCATCAAACGCGACGTGCGCGCCGTCACCGACCACGGATCGGCCACTGGCTCACTGCACCGGATTGGGGTCTCGGAGCAGGAGCAGGCCCGGGGCGCCATGGGGTGGACCCGCCTGTGCGTGGACACCGATCAGACGGACCGGCTGCCCGTGCTCTCCGGGGACCATCACCTCGACGTCGTCATCGCTCCGGTGGGTCAGGAGCCCGGCGAATACGCCAGTGACATGGCCGGCCTCCTGCCGCAGGGGATACCGGCCGAGGCGTGGCAGGCGCTGACCGCCGACCCGACCCGTCCCGTCATGCGCCTGCACCTGCTGGGCCAGGACCGTATCGGGGTCGACGCCGGCGGAGACACCTACACGTTGTTCAGGAACGTGCCGCACACGGTGCGCGGATCGCTGCTCGTCATGGGCAACCGGGTCAGGCGGGCCGAGCTGTGGCTGGCGGACCGCGCGAACATCGACATCCTGGAGTGGCTGCCGGTGTAGGGGAGCCACGGGTCTCGCGCATCGGGCCTCGTGCCCGCCGCTGGCCACCCGCCTCCAGCCCGCCGTCTCCAGCCCGCGGGCCGGCGGCACGGACAGCGGATATGGCCCCGACTGGCCGCGCCCGCCCCACCGCCCGGGACCTACGGCACTTCCACGACGGCCCTCGCGGCGAGCCCTCCCACAACGCCGTCGTCGTCGGGCATGGCACCCCGCCGATCACCGCGTCCCGGCCTCGGAGCGGCCGTTGTTTCGCACAGCGAAACGGGCTGATGCGGCCAGTGGCACGTGACACACTGTGCCCATGCACGCACGCGCAGGACAGCCAGCACAGCCCGAAGACCTCATCGACGTCGACGAGGTCGTCTCCGCCTACTACGACCTCGTCCCCGACCCCGCCGTCCCGGCCCAGAAGGTCGTCTTCGGCACCTCCGGGCACCGCGGCTCCTCTCTGGACACCGCCTTCAACGAGGCCCACATCGTGGCCACGACCGCCGCCATCGTGGAGTACCGCCGCTCCCAGGGCACCGACGGCACCCTCTACCTGGGCCGTGACACGCACGCCCTGTCCGAGCCCGCCTGGCGCACCGCCGTCGAGGTGCTCGCCGGTGCCGGGGTGACCACCGCCGTCGACTCCCGTGGCGCCTACACGCCCACCCCGGCGGTCTCGCACTCCATCCTCCTGGCCAACGGTGCCGGGACCGAGGCGGGGGTGCGCACGAGCGGGCCCGGCCTGGCCGACGGCATCGTGGTGACCCCCTCCCACAACCCGCCGCGCGACGGCGGCTTCAAGTACAACCCGCCCACCGGCGGCCCGGCCGGCTCGGAGGCCACCACGTGGATCGCCAACCGCGCCAACGAGCTGCTCGCCTCCGGGTGGCAGGACGTCCCACGCGTCCCGGTCCCCGAGGCCCTCGACGGCCCCCACATCATCAAGCACGACTACCTGGAGACCTACGTCAACGACCTGGAGAGCGTCATCGACCTCGAGGCGATCCGCAAGGCCGGCGTGCGCATCGGGGCCGACCCACTGGGCGGCGCCTCGGTGGACTACTGGGGCGCGATCGGTGAGCGCTACGGCCTGGAGCTCACGGTGGTCAACCCCGAGGTGGACCCGGCCTGGCACTTCATGACCCTGGACTGGGACGGCAAGATCCGCATGGACTGCTCCTCCCCCAACGCCATGGCCTCGCTGCGCTCCACGATGACGCCCGACGCCGAGGGCAAGACCCCCTACGACGTCGCCACCGGGAACGACGCCGACTCCGACCGCCACGGCATCGTCACCCCCGACGGCGGGCTGATGAACCCCAACCACTTCCTGGCCGTGGCCATCGAATACCTCTTCACCCACCGGCCCGGCTGGCCCGCCGACGCCGCCGTCGGCAAGACCCTGGTCTCCTCCAGCCTCATCGACCGGGTGGCGGCCGCGATCGGCCGCACCCTCATCGAGGTGCCGGTGGGCTTCAAGCACTTCGTGCCCGGGCTGCTCGACGGCTCGATCGGCTTCGGCGGCGAGGAGAGCGCAGGGGCCTCCTTCCTGCGCAAGGACGGCACCGTGTGGACCACGGACAAGGACGGCATCATCCTGGCCCTCCTGGCCAGCGAGATCATCGCCGTCACCGGCAAGTCCCCCTCCCAGTTGCACGAGGAGCAGGTGGAGCGCTTCGGCGCCAGCGCCTACGCACGCATCGACGCCGCCGCCTCCAAGGAGGAGAAGGCCAAGCTCGCCGCCCTGGCCGCCGAGGACGTGACCGCCACCGAGCTGGCCGGCGAGGAGATCACCGCCCGCCTGGTCGACGCGCCCGGCAACGGGGCCCCCATCGGCGGGCTCAAGGTCACCACCGAGGACGCCTGGTTCGCCGCGCGCCCCTCGGGCACGGAGGACGTCTACAAGATCTACGCCGAGTCCTTCAAGGGCGCCGAGCACCTCGCCCAGGTGCAGGAGGAGGCCAAGAAGGTGGTTGCCGCGGCCCTGGGAGGCTGACGGCGCAGGCGCCTTCCTGTCTCACGCCGACCTTTCCACCGAGCCGGGCATTTCTCGAGGCCCCGACAGAGTTTCTGTCGGACTCCGCGAGAAGTGCCCGGCTCGGAGTCTGTCTGTCTCCCGTCCTGCCTCCCACCCCCTGCCCACGGGGACATTTCACGCGGCCGGGCGCGTCTCGATCCAACCGGGGGCATTCGACGCCGTCGGGGACAGGA
>NZ_KV789094.1:31803-67097 GCF_001807465.1 Actinomyces sp. HMSC08A09
GACGCCGTCGGGGACAGGAATACGGTCCCCACACGCGCAGGATGTCCCCGGCTGGAAGAAAGTGTCCCCGGCTGGAAGAGAACGTCCCCAGCCAGCGCTGGGGGCAAGCGATTAGGGTGAGGGCGTGAGCCAGTCACGCCCGTCGAGGCCGTCCAAGCACCACGTCGAGCACCCCTCCGCGCACACCGATCCCCCGCGCCCGACGCCGGCCGCCGGATCGGCGGACTCCCCCGTGCCTTCCGCGTCCTCCGCGCCTGCCGGCTCCCCGACGAGCCCCGCGGCCGCGTCAGCTGACCAGGCCCTGACGCCGCCGGGAACCACCTCCGCACCATCGGACGTCACCGCGCCGCGCCGCGCCCCCTCTCAGCAGTCCCGCCCCGGCCCGCAGGACGACATCATGCTGGCCACCGGCAAGCCCCGGCAGGCCGAGCACCCCAAGCCGCCCACCCAGGAGCAGATCCGCCGCCAGCCCGGTCGCAAGGCTTGGGTGCCCAACCAGCACGGGGCCTGGTCGATGCTGGTGCTACCACCGATCGTCGGCTGGATCGTGGGCGGCTTCAGCTGGGTGAACCTCCTGTTCCTTCCCGCCTGGTGGGGCGGCTACCTCACCTACTGGTCCTGGTCGCAGTGGCTGCGCACCCGCTCGGCCCGCAAGCGCGCCCTCATCATGCTGCCGCTCCTGGTCTACACCGGCTGGACGGCCTCCCTGGCCCTCATCACTTTGCTGGTGGCGCCCTACCTCATCCAGTGGGCGGTACCTCTGGCACCACTGTTCGCCATCGCGTTGCACCAGGTGTGGCGCGGTCACGAGCGCTCCCTGCTCTCGGGGCTGTCGACGACGACGGCCGCCTCCCTCATGGCGGCCGTCACCTACAGCCTGGCGGTGCGCGGCGACGGCGGCTTCCTGGGCCTGGGGACACCGAGTTCCCCCCTTCCGGGGGCCTCCCCCAGCGGCGCCCTGACGGGCTGGCCCTGGATGTGGCTGGTCACGGCGCTGACAGCCGCCTACTTCGGCGGGACGGTCCCCTACATCAAGTCGATGATCCGCGAGCGCTTCAACTACACGCTGCTGGCCGGCACGGTGGCGGCGCACGCGGTGGTGGCGGTGGTGACGTGGTGGCTGGCGTCGTCGGGCATGCTGCCGTGGGGGCACGCCGTCCTGTGGGTGGTGCTGACGGTGCGGTCGCTGGTCATGCCGCTGTGGCAGTGGCAGCTGGTGCGCACCCGCCACCGCCCGCTGCGCCCGGGGACGATGGGCATCGTCGAGGTCGTCATGTGCGTGGCCTTCCTGGTGACCATCTCCGTGTGACCAGGCCTACGACGACGCCGTAGCCCGCCGCGCCCTGTCCGGCGGCACCCGCTCCGGCGGGCCTCAGTGCTCGGCGCGCCAGGCGGCTGCGGCGGCCAGGACCCTCTCGTTGTCCGACGTCGTCCCCACCGAGATCCGCACGCCCTCACCGGCGAAGGGCCGCACGAGGATGCCGGCGCCGCGGAAGTGCTCGGCCAGCGCCGTCGTCTGCTCGTCCACGCCGAGCCAGAAGAAGTTGCCCTGAGCCTCGGGGACCTGCCAGCCCTGGGTGCGCAGTGCCTCCACGACCCGGTCCCGCTCGGCGGCGACGGCGGCCGAGCGCTCGGCGGTTCGGGCCAGCTCGCCCTGGCCCAGGGCCGCGGTGGCGGCGGCCTGCGCGGGCAGGTTGACCCCGAAGGGCGTGGCCACCGAGCGGATGGCGGCGGCCAGGCCCGGCTCGCACACGAGGTAGCCCACGCGCATCCCGGCCAGGGCGTGGGCCTTGGAGAAGGTCCGTGAGACCACGAGGTTGGGGGCCCCGGCCAGGAGGGTGAGGGCATCACCGGCCCGCGGGTCGGTGACGAAGTCGAGGTACGCCTCGTCGATGAGGACGACGACGTCGCGCGGCACCCCGGCCACGAGCTCGGCCAGTTCCTCGGCGGTCAGGATTGTCCCGGTGGGGTTGTTGGGGGTGCAGGCCATGACCACACGGGTGCGGGCGGTGATGGCCGCCAGCATGGCGGGCACGTCGTGGCGGGCGTCGGGGGTCAGCGGGACGCGTACGGCCCGGGCGCCGGCGACGGCCACGCAGATCGGGTAGGCCTCGAAGGATCGCCAGGGGATGACGACCTCGTCGCCGGGTTCGCAGACGGCGTCGAGCAGGTGCTGGATGAGGGCGACCGAGCCGTTGCCGACGACGACCTGCTCGGCCTCCACGCCCCAGCGTCGGGCGAGGGCCTGCGTGAGGCTCTCCCCGGTCATCTCCGGGTAGCGGTTGACTCCGGTGGCGGCCCGGGTGATGGCCTCGATGACCGCGTCCTGCGGCGGGTAGGGCAGCTCGTTGGAGGAGAGCTTGGCGATCTGCGCCGCGGCGTCGTCGGGGCGGGCCCCGGGCACGTAGGCGGGCAGGGCGGCGACGTCGGGGCGGATGCGCACCGTCGTCGAGGGGTCGTCGTCCTCCGAGCCGTGGGCGGGGGTCGCCGGCTTGGGTCCGCCGGGCACTGGGGTCGCTGCAGGAGTCATACCTCCATCTTGGCACCGGTACAGGTTGCCCCGGCACAATGGCCCCATGGAGATCGTGGCACGAACTGTCGGAAATGCGGCCGGCCTGTGGCTGGCCACGCGCCTGCTGTCCGGACTGAGTGTGCCCGAGGGGTCGGGGGCCGGCCCGATGTGGCTGAACCTGCTGGTCCTGGGCCTGGTGCTAGCGCTGGTGAACTCGCTCATCAAGCCGGTGGCGAAGTTCCTGACCTTTCCGCTCTACATCATCACCTTCGGGCTGTTCGCCCTGGTGGTCAACGGCGCGATGCTCTCGCTGACGGGCTGGCTCACCGACCACATTGCGGCACTGGGAGCCGGCGGGTCGGTGCCGCTGGGGCTGGAGGTGGCCTCCTTCGGCTCGGCGGTGGTCGGCTCGATCATCGTCTCGGTGATCTCCTCGATCATCGCCGCGATGCTCGTGCGCCGCGAGGACTGAGGCCGACGACGCCGGAGGTGCGCCGGACGGCGCCGCTGATACCGGCCGGCTCCTCCCGACGTCACCCGGCATCGCCCAGCATCATCCGGCGTCGACCTCTGCCTCCCGGAGCAGGTCGGCACCCGCATGCCAGCACACGTCACCACCGTCATGACCTCATGCTCCTAGTGCTCGCCCGTCGTCTGCGGGCTCGGGGTGGGCCGGGGGTAGGAGGGTTGTGCCGAGGGCACTTTGCCCTGGTAGGTGGTGCCGCCCTTGTAGATCCCGTTGGGGTCGGTGTTGCGCTGGATCGCGAAGGTGTACTCGGTGGTGGTCGTCCCCTGCTCGCCGGCGCCCGAGGCGTGTGAGAAGGACTTGTTCCATTCGGCCAGCTCGGGAGCCTTGTCCTCCAGCCCTTCGGTGGCCTGGGCGTAGACACTGGAGGAGTGGGGGTAGCCGTTCGTGCTCATCTGGTGGGTGTCGAGCATGGCGACCTGCCGGTGGGGGCCGGTGGGTGTGGGGGCGGCATCGAGCCCCGGGACGGCGTCGCCGGTGTTCTCCAGGTGGAGGGCGTGGACGTCGTCGGGGATGTCGGCTCCCGCGGTGGGGGAGCCGGCGGTGAGGACCGTGGTGATGTTGTAACGCTCCTGGATGGCGGGGTCGGCGGCAATGTTGGAGACCGTGATTCCGCCCTGGGAGTGGCCGTAGAGGGCGACCTCCTCACCTGGCTGGATGCCGGCCTGGCGCATGGCGGTGACGACGCCGCTTTCCATGTCCGTGGGCGTGCCGCCCACGGCCTCGAGGTTGGTGAGCAGGTCCTGCGGTTCGCCGTCGCCGACGGTCCAGTCGGTGGTGCCGGGAACGTAGACGACCCAGGAGACTCGCCCGTCGGCGTGCTCGACCCGCTGGATGGAGATGACCCCGGCCTCCTCGTAGCCCTGCCCCAGGGAGTTCTTCGAGGACTGCACCTCCTGGCAGTGGGTGATGGTCTCGGAGATGCTCTGCGGAGACTTGGCCTCCTTGCCCTTGCCGGTCATACCGGGATTCACGGCACTGGCGAGCCCGAAGGGATCCTTGGCCGCGGGCGGGAGCACGGTGGCCCCGTTGCCGCCGACGGGGGTGACCGTGACGCCGCTCTGGGTCCCGTAGACCCCCGCCCCTATCGCGGCGGCGTTCGCACCCAGGACCATGGCGACGCGCTGCATGGGCGTCAGGCTCGTGGTGTCGACGGTCTGCGTCCCGACGGAGACCTGCCCGGGCAGGCGGTGCGTCGCCCAGGGGTCGAGGCGCTGGGAGACCTGCTGGAGGTAGGTCTGGACCGTGGCGGCCTCCCGCCCGGTCTTGGCGTTCTTGAGCCAGCGCGTCAGCAGGACGATCCTGACGAGGTCCTCCTTGACCCACTGCTCGGTGGTCGGGTCATTGAGCAGGAGCTGGAGGGCCTCGACGGCGGCCTGCCCGTCCTCGTTGTCCTTCACCAGCTCATAGAGCAGCCAGCTCGTCGCCGGTGAGGACGCCAGCAGAGTTGCGATCGTGGGGAACTGAGAGGCGATTGCGACGGACCCCAGCGCCATCTTGAGGAGACCGGAGTCGAAGGCCCGCACGTCCACGGGGCCCACCAGACCATTGACGGGAGTGGCTTTCCCATCGGCCAGGGTGTGGGCCTGGGAGCAGGCGGTGACGTCGGAGGCGAGGCCGCGCATGGTGTCGGCGACGTCCTGGAGCGAACCCGGCCCCATGCTCAACGCATCCAGGGCCTGAAGAGCGACCGACTTCTCCAGATCGAATCCACCCAGGATCGGGTATGGGACGCTGGGTGGGGATACCGGCGGAGCCGGCGCCTCATTCACTTCAGTGACCACGTTGGCAATAAGGGTTCGCGCGTCATCCAGAGTGCCTGCCGCCGAGGTGAGGCTGCTGGCCAGTGAGTCGAGGTCAGTCGTGTTCACGGAGACGGAGCCGCCCCCCACCACCACGGCGGGGCCCACACCCCACATGGTCCAGGTGTGGCCGCTATCTTGTGGGGCGGTCGAGGCGGGAGAAGCCGTGGGCTTCGGGGGCGCCGATGAAGAGGCCGGTGATTTCGTCGCGTGGGGATCCTGCTTCCAGACGGGGTACGGACTGTCCCCGTCCATGGCAACCGGGCTCATGACGAGCTTCCATCCGGTGAGTTGCGTAGCTCGATGACACCAACCTTGGACGAGGCCGTGTCATAGCGCGTCGCCAGCGCAGTCAGGAGACCGGAGACATTCGTGAGCATCGTCTGGCAGGCGGCGGAGTCCGCCCCCACCCAGCTGGCGGGGACTGACGTGGGGAACTGAGTAACGGCGGCGTCGTAGTCCGCCCTGGAGCGTGACAGTGAGAATGACATGACTCGACGGTAGGGCGCCCCGAAAGCGGCCGCAGCGCACGCTTTCAGCCCTGTGGATCAGACCTGCACTCCGGCGCCTGTGGCCCCCGGTGAACCGCACGTCCTCGTGCCACGTACCGGGAAAAGGCTCGACGAGCTGACAGCAGCCAGGCCTCAGACTCGCCTCCTCAATAAAGGACTCGGCCCGCGGTCCGGTCTCCCGAACCGCGGGCCCAAGCCTCGCGAGGTCCTCCTGCTACCCGGCTTCCCATAAGGCCGGGGAGGCAGGACCTCCTTCACCAGAACGTCCGGTCCGGGCTCCCTAAGACCCGTTCCAGACTCGGAGACCTGCCAGTCATCGGGCTCCCCAACCCTCGTGACCGGTTCCGTCCGGCGGCAGTAACTATGTAACCCACCGATCCTGAGCGGACCCCCCGAATTCCCCTATGAACACGCTGAGAAATAGGCGCCATTCCGCCATTTCTACGTAGTGTGCACCACATTCCGGCGATCACCCAGAATATTCCGGCACTTCTTCAGGGCCGTTCCCACGGCTTGTCCATCAAACCGAGGCCGGCGGCCTGCGCAGGCACACGACGGCATCGGCCCGGTGCCTCTCCTGGCCGTCGGGCCCCGTGACCTGCCGGTCCCGCTCCTCGCCGACGACGACCTCCCAGCCGGCCGTCGCCTCGGCCAGGCCCTCGAGGAGCTCGGCGGCCGTGTAGGTGCGGGCGTGGTGGGTGTGCCAGGGCGGGTTGACGGCGTGCACCGCGGTGAGCAGGTGCCCGCCAGGGGCGACGCGGGCGGCGGCGTCGGATAGGAGGGCCATGAGGTCCAGGGAGCCCGGCTCGTGCCCGCCGTGGACGTAGAAGCTCGTCACCAGGTCGAAGGGTCCGGCCGGCAGGCCGTCTCCGGCGTCGTGCACGCGGCCGGTCACGCGCGAGGCGACCCCGAGCCGCTCGGCCTGCCCGGTCAGGCGCCCGATGGCGGTGGCGGACAGATCCAGCCCGACCACCTGCCAGCCGCGCTCGGCCAGCCACAGGACGTCGGCGCCCTCGCCGCAGCCGATCTCCAGGGCGGTCCCGGGGCTCCAGTCGGTGGCGAGCTCCGTCAGCCAGTCGTTGGGGCGCCCCGACCAGAGCTGCTCGACCGAGGCGTAACGCTCCTCCCAGCGGGAGGCGGAGTGAGCGGCGTCGGACTGCTGATCGGAGTGCTGCTGGCGGGGCTGAGTCATGACTGGATCCTACCGATGCCGGGTCACCCGGCAGGCGGTTCGGTGACGGCGCCCGGCGGCCCGGCGGGGACGCGAGCGCTCCGCCCGATCTATCCTCTGCCTCATGACAATCGACACCTCCTGGGTCGCCCAGCGCAATGCCGCCTTCCTCGCCGACCCCGCCGCCCGCCTGGCCGGCAACGCCGTCGCCACCACGGACGTGGAGCAGGTCTCCCTGGACCGGACCACGGTGACCGCCATCGACACCTCCGTGTCTGACCTTGTCCCGGACGCCTCGATCACCGACCAGAAGCAGTCGGGACGCTGCTGGGCCTTCGCCGGCCTCAACGTGCTGCGCGCCTCCATGCTCAAGGAGCTCGAGCTCGACTCCCTGGAGCTGAGCCAGGCCTTCCCCTTCTTCTACGACAAGCTGGAGAAGGCCAACGCCTTCCTCACGCGCGTCATCGCCGAGGCGGACCGCCCCCTGGATGACCGCGAGGTCGTCGACTCCCTGTACTCCCCCATTCCCGACGGCGGCTGGTGGCCGGAGTTCGCGCGTTTGGTGGCCAAGTACGGGATCGTCCCGGCCTACGCCATGCCGGACACGGTCTCGGCCGGTAACTCTGAGGCGATGAACGAGCACCTGGCCACGCTGCTGCGGCGCACGGCCCTGCGTCTGCGGGCCGCGGTGGCCGACGGCGTCGACCCTGAGCCGCTGCGGCTCACGGCCCTGGAGCAGGTTCACCGGATGCTGTGCATCCACCTGGGGACCCCGCCCGAGGAGTTCGTGTGGCAGTACCGCGATAAGAACAAGGAATTCCACCGGGTCGGGACGCTCACGCCGCGACAGTTCGCGCAGCGCTATGTCACCGGGGTGGAGGAGTTCGTGGTCGTGGCCCACGACCCGCGCCCGGAGATCGCGGTCAACACGCGCTACGGCATGGGCCGCAGCGACGTCATGGTGGGCGAACCGGTCCAGGATCACGTCACCGCCGAGCTCGAGGTGCTCAAGGCCGCCGCGATCGCCGCGATCCAGGACGGCGAGCCGGTGTGGTTCGCCTGCGACGTCGCCAAGCAGCGGGACAAGAAGGCCGGGATCTGGGACGCCGCCCTGCATGACTACGAGGGCCTGTACGGGGTGGACCTGTCGATGACGAAGGCCGAGCGGCTGGTGGCGCGCGAGTCGGCGCTCACCCACGCCATGTGCCTGACCGGCGTCGACCTGGTCGACGGCGCTCCGCGGCGCTGGCGGGTGGGGAACTCCTGGGGCGACAAGTTCGGGGACAAGGGCTTCCACACGATGAGCGATTCCTGGTTCGACGAGTACGTCTTCGAGGTCGTCGTGCGCGCAAGCCGTCTGCCCGAGGAGGTCCGCGCCGCCCTGGAGACCGAGCCCATCATGCTGCCCAGCTGGGACCCAATGGCCTGAGGGGCGGCGGCTCACACGTGCCCGTTGGGCTCTTCGCCCTCGTCGAGGGCCCGGACGATGAGTCGCACGGCCTCCTCGGGAGGGACGTGCTCCCAGATCCGCAGCACCGTCCACCCCTCCGCCTCGGCCATCGCGGTGGTCTCCCGGTCCCGTTCGATGTTCCTCGCGAGCTTCGGGCGCCAGTAGTCGGCGTTCGTCACCGGCACCGTCGCGTGCTCGGGGCACCCGTGCCAGAAGCAGCCGTCGATGAATACGGCCAGGCGCCGGCGGGTGAACACGATGTCCGCCCGCCGGCGCCTGTTGCTCCAGGGCGCCATGTCCACGCGGTAGCGCAGGCCCCTAGCATGCAGCAGTCGCCGGATCGCGAGCTCGGGCTTGGTGTCCCGGTGCATGTTGGCACGCATGGACCTGGCCACGCCCGGCGTCGACGCCCAGGACGGGGCCTCGGCCCGTCCCGGTCGCCGCGGCTGCGACCTCTCCGGCTCAGTCGGTGTCGACGACGGGGTCATTGCTCCGATCCCTGCGTCTGACACTGAAGGCGATACTCCCGCTGGGGGCGGCCGCATAGGGAAGCGCCAGGGAGAAGAGCGTGGCGGTGTCCGCCACGGTCATCGTCTCGGGCATACGGCTCGGGGTCCTCTCGGCACCGTTCTTCGGGTCGGCGGCGAAGGTGAGGAGCATGGCGCCACGGGTACTCGTCCGATAGGCGATGGCGGCGTCGTGCTCTCCCGCGATCCTGTCCTTCGAGCGGGGCTTTCCAGCGATGGTCTCGATGGCGTCACGCTGTCGGAAGGAGCTTCCGGAGAATCCTCCACGGGTGCCACCGCGGCGGGTCCGCTTGAGCATCGGGATCCGAAGCCCGTCGACCGTCTTCTCCGGCGTCCCCTTGAGCATGGGGAGGAGAACAGCCCAGTCCTTCAGCTTCCCACCGGCCATGGCACGGCGGATCATCTCCAGGGTGGGTTCGAAGTCGAACTGCTCCATCCATGAGAAGCCCTCCAGAACCGTGAGCATCTCCTCGGCGGTGACGACGGCGACCCGCCCGTCGAACTCCCCTATGCGCTCGGTCTTCCGGTCCCAGTACTCGAAGGACTCGATCGGTCCGAACAGGTCGTGCTCGAACCACGGCCGGACGAGTGCGAAGTGCTTCGCGTTCGTTTCTCCGCGTCCCCGCTCGGGCTGCCGCGGGAAATCGTGAAGCTCGCCACCGATCCCCTTGAAATCGAGCTTGGCGTTGTACATCTTGTTCCGGCTCGTGGGGAGCAACCACGGCAGCTGCTGGAAGACGAGCGGCGGAACCTCGATGGGACGGAGGAGCGGACGCCCGTCCTCGCCGAGCCCGGCGAAGGTCTCGAGCTGCTCGCGGAACTGCTCCTCATCCCGCATGATCGCCCCGAAGGCCTCGTAGAGGTCATAGGTCGTCTTGCCGGCCCCCTTGACACTTCTGGCCATGTACAGCCTCACCAGATCAGGGTATCCACGCCTGTAGCCGAACCACCGCCCCATCTGCATGAGGGCGTCCCCCTGAGTCGACCTGCGCTTGAAATAAGTGATGGTCAGCCCCTCGAGGGTGAACCCCCGACTGAGCTTCGTGCCGCCGACGAGGATTCGCCAGACCCGATCCCTTTGGAAGTCGACCTGGTTGTACTGCTGGTCCTTGTCACCATTGACGATGACGACCGGGTCAGTGCCACCGGCCATGACGAGGTCGAGCACCTCACCGATGAATGGAGCCACGTCCTCGAAGGATTCCGGAAGGGGTAGGTCGTCCTCCCACTGCCGGGCGGCGGAGACGACGGCGAAGTCCTCATCGAAGAGCTTGCGCAGCGCATCATTCGAGGCGGGGGACCCGTATCCCGCCTGCTGCCACAGGCGACGGATCCGATCCCCGAGCTCGGCGTGCTCCGTCTGCTTGACGGACTCGTGCACCAGCATCGTGTGGTGGCGGAAGGCACCCTCCAGCGAGGGTCTTCTCGTCGCCCTCCACAGCTTGATCGCCCCGGTGAGCACGAAGGCGTTCAGGGCCTCGCGCAGCTCCTTCTCCACACCCTGCGGATCAGTGTCGTCATCACCGCGCAGACTGCGGACGAAGGCCTTCTCGTTCGAGACGGCCGGATCGTCCTTCTCCTCATCCGTGAGCTCCTCGAAGTCGTGATAGGCCCGACCGCCCCGGTACGCCTCCGGGGCGCTCAGGCTCACGATGAAGTCGCGGGGGAAGATGTCCTCGGCGTCCTCCGGCGAGATGAAGACATTGGCGAAGGGAGTCGCGGTGTAACCGACGTACTGGGCCCGGCTCAGCCTGCCCATGAGCTCAGCGATGAGCCGGTTGATCGCGGTGCGCTCCTTCCGGGTTCCGACGCTGTCCGGTTTGACCGTGTTGACCGAGGCCTGATCGGCCTCGTCGTCGATGATGAGGGTGGGGAGCTCGGCCGTCCGGGCCTTGATGCGTCGCAGATCGTTGACCAGTTTGCCGAGCACGGTCTTGTTCTTCTTGACGACGGCGATGCGCACGTCGGTCCGATGGATGTTGTCCGGGTGCCACATCGGCCGGCCGGGGTTGCTGAGCTCATACCCGGCTCGCGGATCGAGGGCGTCAAGACCGGCCTTGAGCATCTTGTAGTCGTTCTTGGCGCCGGTCAGGCGACGGATGGCCGGAACACCCGTTTCGGTGAATCCGGGACCGTAGGAGACGAATCGCCCCGCCTTCCAGTCGACGTCGTCGGTGCTCACGTAGTCGACGTCCTTCAGGAGGTCCTCGTCCTCCTCACTGATTCCCCCGAGGATGTTCTCCCTCCCGATGAGCTCCATGTCGAGTCGGCGCTGGGTCTGGGAGCGCAGGATCTCCACGGTTCCGGTGAGCACGATGATGAGCCGGTAGCCCGCATCGATGGCCTTGGCGATGACACCGGTGAAGTTGGCGGTCTTGCCGCTCTGAACGTGACCGACGACCAGCCCCTTCGACTGGTAGGGCTCAGCCCCCGAGGGGTCGGCGAGTCGTCCGACGATGTCGGTGGTGGCCGAGTCGATGCTCGCCACTGCTTCAGGCGGCAGTCTCTTCTCCAGCAGTGACCGGTAGCCGTCCCAGTAGAAGTGGTGCGCCCGCCGCCGCTCCTCGTCGTACCAGGGTGTCCAGTCGGGGGCGAGGATGGCCTTGGTCCGATCGACGAAGACCGGGAAGGCCTCGTTGATGCGCGACGCCACGTCGTCGTTCACTCCGAGCCGCTTCATGACGACCGCCCGCCGTTCAGGGGTGCGGGCGGCGGTCCCGTCAGTCCAGGCGGCATCCTTCTCCGCATCCCACTCGCTGAGCCGGAGGTGGAACTTCGTTCTTCCCGGGGCGTTGCGCTCCGCGCTCAGGATGAGGTCGGGGATCTCCTCTCGGGCGATGACCTCGCCGACTGCTTGAAGGTACGCCGAGACGATGCCGTGCAGATCCATCGGCACGTTCATGCCGTCGAGCGCCTGCTTGAGGGCCTGGTCGTACTTGTCGATGCTCATGTCTCAGTCCTCGTGCGTGGGTGCGGCGGCGAACTCGGCGGGTGCGGTCCCCTCGGGTTCGAGGTCGGTGACGTCGATCCGGTAGTCGATACTGCGGACCAGCTCGGGGCGGGTCACGATCCGGGAGAGTCCTGCGGAGGTGATCGCTGGGAAGACCTCATCGACGGTGTAGAAGCGCGGTTCACTGCGGACCAGGAGGCGCGTCGTGTAGAGCCGGTCGGCCTGGGCGTCCTCCCATCCGCAATCGGTGAGTCTGTCGTCGAAGACCGTGCGCCCGGACCGCAGCCGCCGGCGAATGCGCTCGATGAGCTCGGGGAGGGTCTCCCCGTTGCCGGCCGCACCGGCCCCCGTCACCTGCACCGACATGAGATGCAGTGGCCGCCCCGGCGTGGGGGTCAGCTGGCCGAGGCCGTGGATGACGTGGATGCGTCGCTCACTGCGGGTGGTCTTGACCTCGACGTCGGCCTCGCCGAGAACGAAGTCGTGCTCCTCTGCCCGCGGCCCCAGCCAGGCGGCCAGAGCCTTCGTCTCCCCGACTCCGTCGATGAGCCGATCGAGGGCCACCAGTTCACCGAACAGCCCGATCTCCTGGTCCTCGCTCAGCCTCGGTGCGCGCGCGAGCAGTCCTCGGAAGGCGTCGAGCGCCACGTGGAGCGCCCGCTCCAGGTCGTCGCCCTGCTGGAGCTGGTCGGTGACTGCTTGGAGGAGGGAGTAGGCCTCGTACTCGATGCCCTTGGCCTCGACGGTGACGCGGAACCAGACGGTCTCGTCCCCCGGCTCCTCGACGATGTCGGTGCGGATCATCCGGTAGGCGGAGACGTCGATGTCCGAGCCCGTCGCCGGTGTGCGCAGCGTCAGCTCCCCGCGAGGCGGGTCGATGCCCAGGACGCAGAGGGGCTCCTCTGCGAGCCGCTGCTCAGCGGGGTGCCCGGCGTCGAAGTAGGCGGCCAGGGTCTCCGGGGTCAACGCGTTACGGTCATCGGGATGCTCGTTCATCCTCTACTCCTTCTGGGCACCGCGACGCCGGAGCTCGTCGGCGAGGGCGGTCTCGATGATTCTCTCGAAGGCCTTGATCTCACGCCTCTCCCGCCCACCCAGGTAGGCCCCCTCGAAGAAACGCGAGTAGAGCAGGAACACGAGGGTCTTGAGCAGCGGGGCGTCCTGAGGGTCACTGCTGGTGGAGAACACTCGCCGGTGGCGCTCGTTGATCTTGAGCAGGCGCTGCTCGTGGTCCACTTCGACCAGGCCATTCTCCGGCAGGCGCTCCCACCGGATCCTGATGGGTTCGGCGTCGGCGAACTCGACGGAGTCCTGGATGGCGTCGTAGACGTCCCGGCTGAGGCCTCCGCGCGGCTCGACCAGTCGGATCGGGCGCGGCTCCCTCCGGCGCCCCTCAGTGGCCGCACTGCGGGCGGAGGCGAGGAGCGCTGAGAAGGTTCCGATGTCCTGCCCCACGGAGGCGTGGACGGCCCGCCCCATCTCCGGTTCCAGGACGACGCCGCTCTTCTCCGGGTTGATCCGGACGACGTCGAGCAGCGCGTCTCCGACATCGAGGGAGATGCGCAGGTTCGCGTAGTCCCTACCGCCGTCGATGATGGAGTTCCAGCCGCCCAGCTGCAGCAGGCGGTCATTGCGGTAGACGTACAGTCCCTGACCGCCCTCGGCCGGGGAGAGCCTCCGCGAGACCTCGACCCCCGGGGCCTCGAGCACGGCGCCCTTGAGGACGACGGCGGTCAGGTCGAAGGGGACCTCGCCGACCTCACCGGCGAGTCGGTACGGATGCGCGGCAGAGGCATCCAGGGCAAGCGGATCGAGGGCCCGCACTCGTCTCACGGACCCCGCCCGTCCCAGGCCGAGGTCGTACTCGTCGACGGCGATCTCGACGTCCCCCCGGGCGATGATCCTGTGGAAGACGAGGCCGAGGTGACCGCGGATGCTCTCGACGAGTCGGCTGAGCCAGGAGCGCCGCTCATCCCGGTCCGGCGCGACCACCGCGGCACGGAACCCCCGCCAGCGGACGACGGTCCCGCTCAGCGGCGCGGCATCGGTCATGCGCACCAGGGGCCCCTCGAGGGCCTCGCCCACCTGACCGTCGTCGAGGCTCTGCACGAGGGTGGGCTCCTCCCTCGTGATGCGCCGGCCGACGGGAACGCCCCCGATGGCCCGGGCGTAGACATCGAGGGTGTCGGCCTGGCTCAGGGAGGCGGCCTTCAGTCCGAGCCCGTAGTGGCCCAGGTCCGTCTCGCCGTAGTCACGACGGCGGGAGAGGGCCATGGCTGCGTCAATGCCGGCCTCGTCCATGCCGTGGCCGTCGTCGATGACGAGCATGCCGGTGACGTAGTCGTCATCGGTGAGGATGCGGATGCGTACCTGCGAGGCGCCTGCGTCGATGGAGTTGTCGACGAGGTCGGCGAGCGCCGTGGGGGGCTCGTGATGGGCTCCCAGGGCGTCGCGATGGACGGGTCGGGCGGAACGGTCCGGGAGGAGACCGCGGCGATGTCCTCCATGGTCACCCCTCGGTGAATCGGCCCGGCTTGAGACCGAGTGTGCGGGCGTTCTCCGCGACCGTGCGCACGGTGTCGGCATCGAATCCGTTGTAGCGGGTCGCGTCGATGACGACCTCGATGTTGAGGCTGTCCGCGCCGCCGGCTTTCAGGTGTGCGATGACTTCATCGGCCAGCAGCATGAGCTGGGCGGCGATATCCTTCCCAGGGTCCAGCTCGGCCACTCCCTCGAATCTCGAGTTGGCGACGGGCTGCGGCTCGGGTGCCAGAGGGACGGCGCGCCCGCCGCGGTGGGAGCCGGATCGGGTCGCGGTGGCGTCGGGAGCGGCGCCCGTGTCATCGGCGGGTCCGGGCTCGCGCGACTCCGCCGCCGCGGCAGTCCTCCGCTCCTCCTCCTCACGGCGGCGCTGCGCACGGGCGAGCGCGGGGGCGACGAGGAGGGTCGTGTCGGTGATCCTCGGCGCCTCGTCCTCCCGCGGGAGGCGCAGGTCGAGGAAGTCGCCCCGCTCGGTGTCGTAGTCGGCGGCGAGGGCGAAGCCGACACTCTCCCAGCCGATGTCATCCATGACGGAGGCGACGGCCTTCTCCAGCACCCTCCGGTCCCGGAGGCGCGGCATATAGGGGTAACGGGTGAAGTAGGACCACAGCTCGCCGACGGTGATCCTGCCCCCGTTCCATCGGGCACGAAGGTTCATGCCCCCGAGCTCAAGGGCCACGGCCGTCGGGGTGATGTCGGTCAGGACGATGTCCTGCTTGCCGAGCCTGAGGCCGGCGCGCACGGCGATCCGCTGCTCGTCCCCCTCGATCTTGACCGGCTCGATCTTGAAGGGGCGGCCGCCGTCGTCCTGGACGGGGTGGAGCGCCCAGATCCACGCACCCGCCACGGAGCGCTCGGCGACGCTCTGAGTGTCCCGCCTCTTCTGGCGTGCCTGCTCGGCCTGGCTGGCCGTGAGGTCGTGGTCCCGGATCGACTCCTCCTTCGCCATCTCCGACCACGCCATGTGGATGCGCAGCGCCTGCTCGGCCTCGGCCCACCGCCCCTCGTCAGGGGCGACGGCGATGACGGTGTTGACATGGTTGCGGGGCGCGGAGCCGCGATGGTGCAGGAGCTCCTCGGTGAACTCCCTGCCGGGCCCGGTCACCTGCGAACTCCGCCCGTTCCTGGCGGCGACCGTGCGGTCCGGACCGAGGATGACCAGTGTCGTCTCCTGCTTGTCGGGGACGTCCCCGGTGGATGCCGGGGCGACGATGACATGGGCGAACTCGCGGGCACCCGCCGCCATTCCCTTGAGCATGTCGACCGCCTCCCGGGCGACGTCGGCGGCGTCGAGGGAGGCGGCCCGGTCGACGACCATCCGGTTGATCGACGGCTGCCGGTCGTACCAGCTCCGGGTCCCCTGGTTGTAGACGTAGGTGGCTCGGTCGGTGAGCATCTGCAGGGAGGAGCCGAAGTTGCCCAGGGTGTCCCCGGGCATGGCCACGCCGAGGAAGAGGCGCTGACGGTCGATGCCCTTGTGGGCGGTGTCGAGGGTGGCGGCGGAGCCAAGGAACAGGGTGCGGGCGATGCGCCGGGTCAGTGCCCGTCGTCCGAACAGCTCTCGTTCCCGGTCGATGCGCAGGGGGGTGGCGTTCTCGCCGTCGATGTCGGTCTCGATGATAGTGCGCCAGGCGTCGTCGAGGTAGCCGGCGATCTCGTCGCGGACGGCGTCGTCGTCGAAGGGGATGGAGCCCGGCATGATGAGGGGGGCGTCGTCGTCGGCCTGGACCAGGGAGTGGACCACGGCGCTCATGAGGCGCAGGACGCCGCGGGTGCGCTGGAACCGCTCCAGGGAGGACCAGTCGCCGTAGAGCCGGTCGAACAGCTCGGGGTGAATGGGGTAGGCCTCGCGCAGCCGCCGCTCGTAGTCCGGCTGGAAGGTCTCGGAGGGCAGCTCGCCGCGCTGCCCCCGGTAGTAGTCGACGAACCGCTTGATGGTGGCGTCGCGCTTGCGGAGGGCATCGGCATCGAGGTCGGTGAACAGGCGCCGACGCACGATCTCGAAACTCTCCCCGGAGGTGGCGGGACTCCAGTTGTGGGCCACGCGCCCGACGACGTGCTGGAGCCGCTGGAGGGCCTCGCGGCCGCCGTCGCCGCCGATCTCGAGCTCGGAGGCGCGGGTGACGGTGCCGTCCTGGCGGATGTCGGAGGCGGGGATGGAGACGAGGAGGAGGGCCCCGGGGGTGCCCTGGACCGCGGCGGTGAGCTCCTGGGCGAAGGTGAACTGGGTGTCGAAGCTGCCGCCGGTCAGGCCGTCGCGCCGGTACAGGCCGCGGGCGTAGGCGACCCACTCGTCGATGAGGATGAGGGCGGGGGTGTGGCGGCTGATGAGGGTGCGCAGGGCGGCACCGGGGTTGGTGCCGGTGCGGTCGGCCTGCGCGATGAGCTCGTGGGCCTCGGCGCCGCCGAGCTGCCAGGCGAGCTCGCCCCACAGGGTGTGAACGACCGTTCCGTCCGGCTTGGTGGTGGGCTGCCCGGGGGAGATCTCGTTGCCGACGATGGCGACGCGCCTGACCCCGTCGGGGATCTCCGTGCTGGCGAGCAGCTCCTGGACGTCCTGGGTGAGGTCCTTGAGGGGGGTCGGACCGGCCAGGTGCCAGGCGGCGAGCATGGAGTGGGTCTTGCCGCCGCCGAAGGTGGTCTGAAGGTTGATGACGGCCTGGGCGTTGGGGTCCCCGGACAGTCTCCGGGCGGTCATGGTCAGGAGGGTCTTGAGCCCCTCGGTGAGGTAGGTGCGCTTGAAGAAGCCGGCGGGGTCGCCGTACTCCTCGCTGCTCTCCCCGTGGGCGACCTGGTGCAGGTCGGCAGCGTACTCGGCCTGGCCGTAGCTGCCGGAGACGATGTCGGGGTGGGGGCGGACGACGTCCTTCCAGGGTGCGAGGCCGTTCTCCCCGAGGCCGGGCATGGCGACGGCGCTCGCCCGGGTGTCGCGCCTGGTGGCGGCGTCGAAGGTGGAGTGCAGCGCGTCCCTTTTCATGGCGCGGACCTGGTCGGCCTCGGCGGGGGCGTTGATGGCCCGCAGGAGGCGCTCGGCGGTGTCGAGGGCGCGGTAGGTGTCGTCCATGCTGAAGGGGCTGTTGTGCGCCCATTTGTTGCGGACCTCGCGCAGCTCGCCGGCGAGGTTCTGCTCGCCGCGGGAGAGGATCCCGCTGAAGAGGAATCCGAGGTTCCCGATGCGTTCGGTGATGATGCGCAGCTGGCACTGGGGGTCGGAGGGCTCGTAGGTCCGATCCGGCCTGCCGTCCTTCCAGGCGAGGAGGTCGGTCCAGGTGCTGGCGGCGGGCAGCTTCGGGGCGACGGCGACGGCGATCCAGGGCTCCAGGGCCCCGGAGAGGATCTCGATGGCCCGGCCGATGCGGTCCCGGTTGGAGGTGGCGGACATGTCAGTGGTTCTCCAGGGTGTCGAGGTCGAGTGCGGTCTGGATGTCCGGACCGGTGCTCGCCGCGGTCCGGGCCGCGGCGGCGATCTCCGGCCAGGAGCCGCCCAGGGCGTTGAAGAGGAGGCCGGCCTCGGTCCAGCCGTGCTTCTCGGCGAGGGAGTAGAGGCGGTAGGCCAGGGACTGGAGGATGTCGGCGCCCAGGCCGCGTTCGGCGGCGGCGGAGAGGAGCCTCCCGGCCTCGTCGATGCCGCGCCGGTCGAGGGCCCGGGCGAGGTGGAGGACCACCTCCCAGTGGGAGATGCGGTCGTCGGTGCGGGGGTCGTAGTCGTCGGGGAGGTCTTCGGGGGCGATGAGGCCGACGCGGCCGCCGCCGGAGGTGAGGACGCCGGAGCGCTTGAGGGCGTCGATGGAGGCGTTGCGGGCGGAGGCGAGGGTCTCGGCCTCCCCGTAGGGACCCTCGGTGAAGCCGTGGGCGTCGAACCAGGTGAGGCACCAGCGGGTGTCGGGGTCGAGGTCGCCCTCCTGCTCGCCGAGGACCTCGTCGAGCACGGCGTTGATCTGGGTGAGGGCCTCGGAGACGCTCATGTCGGTGCCGTCGGGGCTGATGACGCGGGAGTAGCGGGAGAAGACGCTCATGCCGGGGCCGATGGCCGCCTGGGCGAGGTCGACGGGGGCGATGCCGCCGCTGCGCAGGGTCTCGACGGCCTCGGGGAGGGTGCGGCGCAGCTCGCGCATGAGACTGCGGCGGTCGGTCATGGGGGCGTCCTCGGGACGGGGTCGCAGCACGAGGACGATGGAGGAGGCCAGGGCATTAGCCCCAATACTCGTCATGCGGCCACGACGTTCGGAGCGCATGGGCCAGGTGGCGGTGATGCTCCAGCCGGAGCGGATCATGCCATCGAGGATCGTGGACCAGCCCGTGGAGGTCCGCCCTTCCGTACTGGTCTCGGTCTGCTTGAAGGCGTAGTAGACCGTCATCGGGTAGTCCGGGTTGGCACTCCGGCGGGCGTTGGCGAAGACGGTGCGGAAGCCATCCTCGAAGAAGTCCCTCGCCCCGTCCTTGCCACCATGTCGGTACGGGTTGGCGACGAGTTCCTCGGCCTTGGGGACGAGCATGGTGGAGAACAGGGAGGGGTGGACGTCCTTGAGGGAGCGACGCAGCCACACGTAGAAGAAGTCCGAGAGGTCGGAGTAGCTGATATTGTCGTAGTACGGCGGATCCGTGGAGATAACAGCACCCCGATAGTCATGTGATGCAGCATCAGTTTGGAGGACATAGGCTTGAGAACACGCAGGCACACGACTCACAGCCTCCGAAACAGCGCGGATCATGATATTCAGACTCCCCGACGAATCCGCAAAAGGGTTACTCTCAGCATAATCCCAAGCCATCGGCAAAGCTTGACGACCGAAAATATGCTGAACGATCTCCATCTGCGGACTACTCGCCCACGAGTTTATCGACGACGAATAGTCCGTAATTCTTGAAATCACAAGCCCCAGATATGTGGCAACGGCATCCGCATAGGCTGCCGCACCGACACCTCCCGCCTCGAGGCGCTCCCCCTTGCTCATCCCGCTGGCAAGAGCGTCCCGCAGCACCTGCTCGCGCGCCTCGCTCACCAGATCCGAGAAGGTAGTCAGCGCCGTCAGTTGCCGTGCTGTGAAGAGCTTGTCGAAGGTATCCATGCCGTACAGAGGAGGCGACATGTAGCGAGGGTTATCTGCAAGAACACCCATATTAAGTTGATTTACGCGGTCGAACTGAACCTCTAGTCGATCCTCGTCCATGGGAGCCTTGTATTCTCGTTTACGCCCACCTTCGCACACCACTGCCGTCATGGCAGAACCAATTTTCCCCTTCTTCCCTTGTGCCCTAATCTCCTCCATCGAGATCACAGAACCACAGGCAACGCACAGCGCACCACGGCGCCCGGAAATTGTTCCATCATTCTGCTTCGTCGGCGCCCGCTTGGGATCGTGGCCGATGGAGTACTCGACGTGGTCACCGACGACCTTCGGGACGATGTAGGCCTCCTTGCCCTTCTTCTTCCCCAGCCACCACTTCGAGACGAGGGGCGTCTCGATGCCGCAGGCCGGGTTGGGGCAGGTGACGGTCCGCGCCCAGATCCAGGCGATGACGGTAGCCATCGACCCATCGGGCAACTGGGCCCGCGGGTAGAGGTGGCCGATGCGCCTCCAGGCCTCCTCACGCATCCACTCCCCGTAGCGGCGCACGTCCTCGGCCAGGCCGTGCGCGCCGGGCCAGCTGCGCGTGCCGTCGTCGGCGCCGGGGAAGACCGGGGCTCGGCCGGCGAAGCGCGGTGGGATCTCGATGAGGGCCTTGTTGATGAGGACGGCCACGGGGTTGAGGTCGGAGGCGTGCGCCTCCAGGCCGAGCCGCTGGGCCTCCAAGGGGATGGAGCCGCCGCCGGCGAAGGGGTCGAGGACCGCGGGGGGCTCCTCCCCCGTGGAGCGGCGGATCTCCTCCCTGACCTCACGCATGAGGTGCTCATCGCCGATGTTGTCCCAGTTCACCATGCGGGTGATGAGAGTGAACAAGCGGCGGCGCTCCGCCTCCACCGCCCGCTCCGCAGCGGACTCCGGGTCGGCCTCGCCCGCGGCCCGGGCCGCCTCCAGGAACTCCTCGTAGCGCTCGGAGGGGTCGTCAACCAGCTGGGAGAAGAGCACGGCGCGCGAGGTGGCCGTGGGCTTGCGGGACCACCACAGGTGCAGAGTGGAGGGATGCCCCTTGCGGATGGATTTCTCCCGAGCGGACTGCTGGTTGATGGCGTCGAGAGGCAGCGCCACCTCAATGAGCTTCCTGGGCACGGGAGTCCTTCCTGTCGACGGAGAACGGGGGAATTCTCCGCGGGTGTGAACGGGAACATCCTACGACCGCCCTCCGACACGAATCACACCCCTGAACCGACGGTGAGCCTCGATTCGGTGTCGTACCGGCCGGCTACCCTGATTCCATGACTGCCCGCACCATCCGCGTCCTCGACCTCTTCGCCGGGGCGGGAGGTCTCACCGCGGGGTTCCACACGGCGTCGTCGCGCTTCCGCAGCATCGCCGCAGTCGAGATGGACCCAGAGGCCGCCGCCTCCTATCGGGCGACCTTCCCCAAGACCGAGGTCTACGCGGGCGCCATCCAGGACTGGCTCGCCGAGGGGACGATCCCCACCGGTGTCGACGTCGTCGTCGGCGGTCCCCCGTGCCAGGGGTTCAGCACGCTCGGCAAGCGGGACGCGGAGGACGCCCGCAACCGACTCTGGGAGCAGTACGCCCAGGTCATTCAGAGGGCCAGGCCCAAGTACTTCGTCGTGGAGAACGTGCCCGCCTTCGGGAAGTCGCCCCAGTACCGCGACTTCCTGGCCGCCACCCGGCCCGGGGAGTTCCTCGAGGACTACTCCTTCGACTTCCGCGTCCTCAACGCCGCCGACTACGGCGCCCCGCAGGCGCGCAGGCGTGCCGTCCTCATCGGGCACCGCTACGACATGGCCGTCCCCGGGTTCCCGGAGCCCACGCACTCCCCGGACGGGGGCGGCGACCTGCCCCCGTACCGGACGGTGCGCCAGACGCTGCTGGGCGTGCCCGCGCAGCCCGACATGGACGAGCGCTTCGACCAGCTCCGCACCCGAGTCGGCTCGCGGCGGGTACCCGGCGCCTTCTCCCCCCGGGAGCTGCACGTCTCCCGGTTCTACAGCGACATCTCAATCGAGCGCTTCGCAAAGATCCCCGAGGGAGGGAATCGGACGAATCTTCCGGACCACCTGAAGGCACCCTGCTGGCTCCGGCACACCTCCGGTTCCATGGACGTCATGGGACGCCTGCACTGGGACCGCCCCTCCGTGACGATCCGGACCGAGTTCTTCAAGCCGGAGAAGGGCCGCTACCTCCACCCCGTGGAGAACCGCGCCATCACCCACTACGAGGCGGCGCTCCTGCAGGGATTCCCCGACACGCACCGCTTCATCGGCTCCCGCACCTCCATCGCCCGGCAGATCGGCAACGCCGTCCCCATCCCATTGGGTGCCGCCATCGCACGGCAAGTCCTCGCGCAATTCTGAGGGCGATCCTGATCGCCGGCTCCATCGACACATCCCAGGATTCCCAATACGTCCAACCCGGCTGACCCGCCCAACGCCGGAATTCTTTCGGCATTTTCTCCTGTGTTCTCAGCAGCAGGTCCTAAGCAAGCCTTCAACCATTCCGGTTATGGTTCGCCTGAGCGCGAGATCAGACGACCGGGAGGCGGACACGCAGATGGCACGTGGTGGGAGGGGATTCCAAGGCACAGTGCTCAAGGCGCTGCGGGCGCCTGAGCACAAGCTCACGATCACCGCAGTGCGCGAGCTGGCGCCCTACACGGAGCTGACCGTCCACTGTCCGAGCCTGCTGGGCACCGGCGCCGCCATGCTGCCGCCCACCGCCTGGGTGCGCATGTGGATCCCGCAGGGCGGCCGCCAGCACCAGCGCGCCTACACCATCACCCGCATCAACCGCGAACAGGCCACCGCCATCATCCTGGTCCTGCACCATGAGCCCGCAGGCCCGGCATCGCGCTGGTCGAAGCGGGTCAAGCCGGGAGCCACCGTGTCCGTCCAGGTCATGGGAGGCACCAGCTACCGCCTGCCCTCCCCCGGCGACAAGATGCTGCTGGTGGGCGACCAGGCCTCCGCGCCCGCACTCGCCGACGCCGTCGCCGCCGCCCCGCCGAGCAGCCTGGCCACCGTCGTCATGATGGCGCCTGAGACCGGCTTCCTGCCCCTGGCCGCGCGCGACCATCGGCTCATCCGCGTCAATCCCGGGATCTCTGAGGAGAAGCTGCTGGCCGCCGTCGACCGCACCCTGTGGGCGGACACCGGGGACCTGGCCCTGGACTGGGTGTTCATCGCCTTGGAGACCAGCGCCACCAAGGCGGTGCGGCGCCACCTGATCGCCTCCGGTCTGAGCCGACGCAGCATCCAGCACCAGGGCTACTGGACCCGCGGCCGCGCCATGGGCACCACCCCCGAGGACTGAGGCCCGGGCCCCGCCCTAAGCCCTGAGCCCGGCCGGCGTCGGCTCACCCTCCCCACCGGCCGGCCTCCGACCAGGGAACCGACTTAGACTGGGGGCGCTTGCTACCGCAACCCGTTCGCCGAGGTGCTCGCCATGCGACTCATCAAGCCCGCCATTCTTGTCCTTGCCCTGACCGTCCTGGTCACCTCGATCGGAAGCCTGCTGCTCGGGTGGCAGCTCAACAGCCTCACCTCATCGCTGTGCATGCTTCTGCTCGGCCTCATCCTGCTGCAGGCCCAGAACTCGGGTCCGGGCGAGCGCAGCCTGCCGCCGTCGGGCGTTCGGCTGCTGGGGGCCGTCGGAGTCATCCTCTCCGGGCTCATGGTCGCGCGCGGCCTGTACCGGTCCGACGTCGACGTACTCCTCGCCCTGCCCGCGCTGGGCCTACTGGGCTACGTCCTGGCGCGCAGTCTGAGGGACCGGCAATCCCGCGAGGTCACCGCGCACACGACCTCGGCCCGATAGGGCCCGTCACCCGCCGGCGTGGATCCGGTCCAAGATCTCGGGAACACGCCGAGTGATTGCCATCCAGAAAAGACTGTCATCCATCGAGCGATAGCCTGCGTGTGCCGCAATGTTGCGTGTGGTTCGAATGGCCCGGCGTTCGTCCTCGGAGATCGCCACCAGGTAAGGCATGAACTCAGGTCGCTCCAGCAGAGCGGCAAGTCGGATGATCACCATGCAGGCAACGTCATAGGCTTGAGCACCGTCGTAAAACTCTTCTCGTCCGTGCGCGATGACGACGTCGATCCGGTCACGAATCAGCGCAAGCTCGGCGTCCAGATTCTCACGATCATGGCGCCTTGCCCCATCCTGCCTGGTACGCGGAGTAAAGCGAGCCCGTTGACGCTCCTCGTTCACAGCGGCACCGCCTCTCGTGCGGCGTCAGTCAGCTGAACAGGTAGGGGGGAGTCGGAAACGACGTCGGTCGGGAACCCAGTGAGTCTCTCAACGTCATCGACGAACAGGGCCAGGTCGAACAGGTCGGTACTGGTCGACGGCGTGACCAGAAGGTCGATGTCAGAGTCGAAGTCATCCTCCCCGCGGACTGACGACCCGAAAACGCGGAGGTTGCTGAGGCCATGAGATTCGGCGCAGGCGAGAATCTTGTCGGCCTGCATGGCAAGCGGGAGTGACGGTCGGTAACCGGCTGCACGCAGCACCACCTCGAGCAACTCGTCGGACACCGCACGCGCCCCGGACTCCACCTGCGTCAAGACCGACTCGTTCAAGCCAGCACGCTGGGCCAACTGAACCCGTGAGAGCCCTGCATCCAGACGCGCAGCACGAATAAGTGCCGGTGCGTCATCAGTGCGGAAGCGACCCATGAGGTCAGCATATGGCACAACCAGCCGCTCGGGACCGTCGACGACGTCGATCGAGAACGTACTTTCGCGCCGAGGACTGCGCTGTCCCCCAGATGACTGGGGGCGGAGACACGACATTTGGAGGAGAAGTACGTCCTCGGCGCGAAAGGCAGTCCTCGACATGCGCCGTTCGGAATCAGGACCGCCGCACGCATCGGTAGCGGCGGCGCCCCGGCCAGCGCGGGTCCGACGGCGCAGGGTCGATGTCGAAGTCGAGCGCCCGGTAGAAGCCGACGGCGGCGGCGTCAGTCTCGGCAACATCCGCGGTCCCTCCACGAGCTTATGATCTCCGGGCGACACAGCGCCCAAGGCATCACAGAGGCATCACATTCTCCCTGGTCGGAACTTACTTCACAGGTCCGGAGCCGGCGTGCCGTATAGGCTGGCGGGGACCGGGGAGTGCTCCCCGCCAACGACGACGGACCACTTGTTGAAAACGACACAAGGATCCGGCAGGATTTTGCCCGGTCATACCATTCCCCACCATGCCCGCCCTAGAAGGTCATCTACCATGCGACTCCTCCCTCCAGTCGTCTTCACACTTGCCACGACCGTCCTGGCCCTGACGGTCGGCGGCGGCCTGTTCGGCTGGGAAACCTCCCTCCTGACGCCGCTGAGCCTGCTCACGGTCAGTCTCATCCTCTTCCAGGCCCAGCACGTTCAGCGCGCCGAACCGTCCCAGCGGATCCCGGGCCCCTCGATCCTCGCGCTGGCCGTCATCGGCCTGGGGCTGGCGGCCGCCCTGCTCGGCCACGGCCTCTACAGCCATGAGCCCGCCGCCGCCATCAACCTGCCGTCGGCCGGCATCCTGCTGTTCGTCGTCGTGACCGCCTACCGCCGACGCCGCCCCGAGACCCAGCCCGTCCTCGTCTCGACCCAGGAGGCCCCGCTCGCAGAGATCGGTGGCAACCTGCCACAATGAGCGGCATGGTCGATCTCTCCGCAGTCTCCCCCGCCATCGCCCTGGGCCCCCTGGACGGACGCTACCGCACCGTCGCCGCCCCGCTGGTCAACCACCTCTCCGAGGCCGCGCTCAACCGGGCCCGCCTGCAGGTCGAGGTCGAGTGGCTCATCCACCTCACCGACGGCGGTGTCCTGCCCGGCGCCCCCCGCCTGAGCGAGACGGAGAAGAGCTACCTGCGCGGCGTCGTCGAGGACTTCGGGGCCGAGGAGATCGCCGAGCTCGGCGTCATCGAGGCCGAGACCCGCCACGACGTCAAGGCCGTCGAGTACCTCCTCAAGCGGCGCCTGGCCGCGGCCGCCCAGGCCCCCGGCGTCGTCGGCGCCGACGGCGGCCCCACCGTGCTGCCCACGGTCGGCGAGATCGTCCACATCTTCTGCACCAGCGAGGACATCAACAACCTCTCCTACGCCCTGACGATCCGGGGCGCCGTCGAGCAGGTGTGGCTGCCGGCCGCCCGCGGGCTGGTTGAGGACCTGGCCGCCATGGCCCACGAGCACGCCGACGCCGCCATGCTGGCGCGCACGCACGGCCAGCCGGCCACCCCCACGACGCTCGGCAAGGAGATGGCGGTCCTGGCCCACCGGCTGCGCCGCCAGGTGCGCCGCGTCGAGGCCACCGAGTACCTGGGCAAGATCAACGGCGCCACCGGCACCTTCGGCGCGCACGTCGTCTCCGTGCCCAGCGCCGACTGGCAGGCCGTGGGGCGCGGCTTCGTCGAGCACCTGGGCCTGACCTGGAACCCGCTGACCACGCAGATCGAGTCCCACGACTGGCAGGCCGAGCTCTACTCCGACGTCGCCCGCTTCAACCGGATCGCCCACAACCTGGCCACGGACGTGTGGACCTACATCTCGCTGGGCTACTTCCACCAGCGCCTGAGCGCGCAGGGCTCCACCGGCTCGTCGACCATGCCGCACAAGGTCAACCCGATCCGCTTCGAGAACGGCGAGGCCAACCTGGAGATCTCCTGCTCGCTGCTGGACACGCTGGCCGCCACGCTCGTCACCTCCCGCCTCCAGCGGGACCTCACCGACTCCACCACGCAGCGCAACGTGGGCGTGGCCCTGGGGCACTCACTGCTGGCCGTGGACAACATCCGCCGGGGCCTGGCCGGGCTCGACGTCGACCGCGCCCGCCTGGAGGAGGACCTCGAGGCGACCTGGGAGGTGCTCGGCGAGCCCGTCCAGCAGGCGATGCGGGCGGCCGCCGTCGCCGGGGCAACCGGTATGGCCGACCCCTACGAGCGCCTCAAGGAGCTCACCCGCGGCAAGAAGGTCACGCCTGAGGGCATGCGCGAGTTCATCTCCGGGCTCGGCATGCCCGACGACGTCGAGGCGCGACTGCTGGCCCTGACCCCCGCCACCTACACGGGCCTGGCCGCCGAGCTCGTCTCCCACCTGGACGACTGAGGGCCCGCCGGCGGGTCCGGCACTGGCCGGGACCGCCTACCGGCCAGCAGTTCCTTCATGGACACATGACGTCCTTCATCGACACTCATGGTCGTTCATCGACACTTTCGGGCCCTTCATCAACACTCTACGGCCCTTCATGGACATCTCATCGACACTTCATAGACACTCTGGGACCCTTCATCGACACTTCATGTACAATTGACATGTGATTGTCGATCTGACTGACCTCACGGAAGCCCTCGCTCGTTTGGCACTGGAGGGCGGCGACTGCCTTGAGATCGAGGCGAAGACATTCTCCGAGTACTCCCGCAGCGCCCTCGGTCCCACGCTGTCGGCCTTCGCGAATCTTCCTGGAGGCGGCACCATCCTCCTGGGCGTCGGCGAGGATCCAGTGTCCGTCGTCGGAGTCCAGGACCCGCACGAGCTCCAGCAGACCCTCATCTCCCAGGCTCGTCAGGGCTTCTCCACCGAGATCGCTGTCGATACGCACGCCATCACCGTTGAGGGCAAGACCGTCGTCGCCGCCAACGTGCAGGAAGTTCCCGTCAACAGCAAGCCATGCCGGTGGAGAGAGACGGGGGCGGCGTACCTCCGCCAGTACGACGGCGACTACCGCATGTCGCAGCAGGAGGAGCAGCAGCTCCTTCTGCGCCACCAACGTCCTCGGCAGGACTCCGTTGCCGTTCCCGCTACCTCCATCGACAGCCTCGACAACGATCTGGTTCAGCGCTTTCTGCGAGCGGTTCGTGCCGGCTCCACCGCGCTCAGCGGCCAGTCTGATACCGAGGTCCTCATCAACCTGAACATCCTCACCGAGGACGGAGAGGCGACCCGGGCAGGGCTGTACGCGCTGGGCCGTTATCCCCAGAGGCACTTCCCCGGCCTGTCCATCACAGCCGCCGTCACCGACACGAATGACGCGGTCAGAGCAACAGATCGGCTCACAATCGCGGGCCCCCTGCCTCAGATGCTCGCCGACGCCGTCGATTGGGTCGCACGCACCACGCAGACACGCATCCAGTTCGGGAATGATGGGCACGGCCGCGATATCCACGAGTTCCCGCTCATCGCGGTTCGTGAGCTCGTCGCCAACGCTCTCGTCCACCGAGACCTCTCCGAGCCCGCACTCTCGAAAGGGGTTGAGATGCGTCTGCTGCACGACCGCCTCATCATCTCCAGCCCAGGTGGTCTGTGGGGGCTGAGCGTGGATCAGCTCGGCACACGAGACGGGAAGTCTGCGGTCAACGAGCACCTCTACACCATCTGCACCTTCGCCACGGACCACGAGGGACGGCGCGTGATCGAAGGCTTGGGCTCCGGTATCCGGGAGGTCCGTCGCGCCCTGCGAGAGGCAGACATGGAACCCGTCCGCTTTCAGGACACCGGTGTACGTTTCACGGCCCTGCTTCCCCGAAGCACGCTCCTCTCACCCGAGGATCTCACCTGGTTGTCCGGCCTTGAAGCCCAGGGCCTCGGCATCGAGCAGCGCCACGCACTGGTCGAGATGCGGCACGGAAAGTCGTGGACGAACTCCGCCTATCGCCGTCGCTTCGGCTGCGACTCCCAGCAGGCCCGTCGTCAGCTCCAGGAGCTGGTGAACCGGGGCTACGCCGAGGCCCAAGGACAACGCGGCTCCACCTCCTACGTTCTGGCCTCCGACAGCACTCGACCGACTTCCGGCACCACAGACATCACTGTTCCCCCAGAGATCTCCGCCCTGTCCACCAACACGCCCGCCGTCTGGGCCAGCCTCGAGGACGGGCCACGCACGCGCCAGCAGATCGTCGAGGCCACAGGCCTGTCACCGCGCCAGGTGACGTACGCGCTCAAACATCTCGAGGAGGCCGGATTCGTTGAGAAAGACGGCCGTCGAGGTGACACCACCACCACGTACCGCCGCGCTTGATGCGCGCGCCGCCGAGCTCGTCTCCCACCTTGGACGACTGAGGGCCCGCCGGCGGGTCCGGCAATGGCCACGTGTCCATAGCGCTGACATCAGCGCGCCAGCCGTCGAACCACCTGACACAGATCGTTGGAATCCCAGGGTTTCTTTCCGGCTGGGAAGTCAGTGCAGCGCTGATGTCAGCACCGTGGACACCGAGACCTCACCGGGCCTCTTCCCTTCGCCCCCACCCTCACCTCTAGGACCGCCCGCCTGCCCCGGGTTCTCACCCGACCGAGTGTCTCAGAAGTGAGGAGACAGCACAGAAGATCCCCGGCTCGTGGAGTACACCCGAACCGTAAGGCAGCGATCCCTCCGATCATCGCCGCCTCCAGCAAACCCCGCACAATTCGACTTCCCCACTATATACAAAGCCAACCAGAGGCAATTCATGTGTGAGTGGATGTTCTGCCTCTATAGATTGAGAACGCGCAGAGGTATTGAATCCAGAATAATTCACTCAACTCCAGGTCAAACCGTAGACCGTCGACGATGCCACAAACAGGAGGACGGACACTATCGCGAACATCGCCTTAGCCCCCGTCCCGGAAGATCGAATTGAGCCGACGGCACCAAGCAACGCAGCAACCATTCCGACAGCACCCAACATCCGGGCGGCCAGGATATGCCCACCATCGACAGCGACGAGAATACCGGCCACAGCTGTAGCGGCGACACCGACGACCAGTCCAACGATTGTCCTCACACGAACAGAATTTCCAGGACCGACAGATTCACTCATAGAAAATACTCCTGTCTAGAAGGACGCTAGACACCTCTGCACCGAAGGATTATCGTAGAAACTCAACTTCCAACGATTATCCATGCGACGAGGACGACAATTGCGAGCATGACGCCGACATGAGAGGGGGAGTCGCTCGACATCAACTCTAGGCCAGCATCAGAGGGGAGCACCAACGAGGCGCCACTTATCAGAATAGCACAGATCACGTCCAACTGGGACCCGAAAGACGATCGAGATCGCCCCGGCAAAACTACACAGCACGATGCCTGGAGCGAAACCAAAGACATCCCAGGAAAACCCTACTGAAGTAGGGTAACCGACATCGTTTTCCGCAGAGAGCATAGGCGGCTGACCTGCGTCACCGTCAGCAATCACCGCTCAGGCGAAGGAACTAATGTAGGCTACCGCGACTGAGACAAGAATGATGACCTCACAACGTGGCCTTATCTGCTCCGTTGAGGACGACAAACCCAAACACCTCCCCACGACTGGCCGTCACACCCACCGCACTGACCGCCCTGCGCTCACCAAAGCCCCTGGCCAGCCCTCACGCAGCCCTGGACGGAGCATGACGTAGGCACTTCACGAATCTCCCCTTGTCGACGTGAAAGTCGATTGTGTACCTAGCAAATCATCACGTCGGGGACCGGAGGAAGTGGCCGACGAGACTCATCTGGAGTGCCCGCGAAGGGGATTCAGTACCTCACTG
The DNA here is from genome assembly GCF_001807465.1 of Actinomyces sp. HMSC08A09. Taxonomy (NCBI): domain Bacteria; kingdom Bacillati; phylum Actinomycetota; class Actinomycetes; order Actinomycetales; family Actinomycetaceae; genus Actinomyces; species Actinomyces sp. HMSC08A09. The sequence goes on from NZ_KV789094.1 coordinate 61,381, forward strand.
AAAAATGCCCGCAAAACTCGTGGGCCGTGGTGGACACGATAAGTGGGTTGCCCAGTGCAGGCCGGGGCCGTAATCTCCCCAACCTGTCGGGGACGGCCTGTTGCATCAGGTACTTTCCCAGGCCCGTGTCGTCAGCCCCGTAGGTCTGGATCAGGCGCTGGAGGACGCCCCCGGAGGCCCGGACCGGAGCGTGGTGCCATCGGCGAGCAGAACCTCGAGACGCCTGGCCTGTGCCTCGATGAGCAGGCGGGCTCCGGTGTGCGGGGTGCGCCGGGGCGACCGGCATGGCCGACCCCTACGAGCGCCTCAAGGAGCTCACCCGCGGCAAGAAGGTCACGCCTGAGGGCATGCGCGAGTTCATCTCCGGGCTCGGCATGCCCGACGACGTCGAGGCGCGACTGCTGGCCCTGACCCCCGCCACCTACACGGGCCTGGCCGCCGAGCTCGTCTCCCACCTGGACGACTGAAGGCGCACAAGCAGATCAGACCGGGAACCGGCGACTAGGGACTGTTGCGAAAGTGGGGTGAAGCGTCCGCGTGTTCGTACCTTAGGGCGCGCGTTCGTACCCTTTACCCCTCGAACGCGAGCCCTAAGGTACGACCGCGACGTCGGCCACTGGCGAGAACCGGCCTCCGCCCGGACATATGCAACAGGACCTAGGAGTCACAGGCCGACCCAGGCGCTGCGCCCGCACTGCACGAGGGTCGGGTCCTACCCACCAGGGGTTGTGCGTACTCCACGAAGGTCCCGACCGCATGGAGTACCCCCGAACCTCCCCTAGTAGCACCCGCCCCTCGTGGAGTACCCCTAGGCCCAGCCTGACGGCAGCTCCTTCATGGACACTCTGGCGCCCTTCATCGACAATCAGGGCCCTTCTCATGGACACTTCGGCGCGCCTCGGGGCTCCGGGGCCAGGCGGCGCCCGGCTACCCGACGGCGGCTGAGGGCTGGGCCGGGGGCACGGCGCCCCCGGTCAGGAGCTGTCGGGCGCACAGCCCGGCGATGCACTCCTCGGCCGGGTTGAGGCCGAGCCGGTTGACGTCGATGTGCAGCAGGTCCAGAGCCCGGCGCCCGCCGGTGCCGGCCCCCATGACGCCGATGGCGCGCCCGGCGTCGTCGGCCAGCTCGCCCACGGCCGCCGCTGCCTGACTCCAGGACGGGATCTCATCGAACTGGAACTCGATGACCTCCAGCAGCTGCTGAACGATCGGCCCCAGGGCGCTGCCGTCGCGCAGGTGCGCGGGGAGCCGCGAGCCCCACATCCGCAGGTGGGCGGAGAGCAGCTCGGCCTCGGGCAGTGGCGCACTGCGGGCCGCCAGCGCCAGGAACCGCGCGGCCAGGGCCGCCCGCGGCACCGGCCTCGGGATCTGCCAGACCTGGTGGTCCAGGCACCATCGGCTCGAGACGTAGAAGTGCCGCTCGGCCTCCTCGACACCGGCCACTCCCCCGTACTTGTCGTACTCGGGGCCGTAGACGCCGAAGGTGATGCCGGGCCGGCTCGCGCCGATCCCCCCGGTCATCGGATCGGAGACGAGACGCTCGACCGTGCGCGCCTCGGTGCGCTGGGCCACGGCCCCCAGCTCGCGCATGCTCGCGTAGGCCTCATCCAGGACGCCCTCGACGGCCTTGAGCCGCAGCCGGATGTGGTGGCCGCGCAGGTCGACGAAGCGCAGGAAGTGCGCCGAGCGGATGTCCCACTGGCCGCGGGCCCGATCCAGCCACTGGGCGACCTCGGGCAGCAGGGCGTCGGTGTCGTCCCCGCCAGCACAGTAGATCCGCGCATACAGCCAGCCGACCCCCTCACGCTGACCGGCCATCGCCGCGCTCCGCTGACGCATCGCGCTGTGCTGGGCACGCAGGTTGCCGAAGTCGGCGGCCGCCATCTCCAGGGGCTGGATCCCCGGGATCGAGCCACCAGCCTGCGACGTCGCGCCCCCCAGGCCGACCATTCCGGCCTGGCCGGCCTGACTGGGCTGGCCCATCTGGCCCACCTGGTCCATCTGGCCACCCTGGCTCGCCGGCCCGGTGCGCTCCGCCTGCTCACCGGCCCGCGAGCGCCCGCCGAGCCAGCGCAGCCTGCGGGAGCGGATGAGCCGGCTGGGCTGGTTGCGCTGCTCGCGCCGGTTGGACTGGACGTCGTCGTGCGTGCTCATGCCATGCCTCCCAGGTTCTTGGGCCACTGGAGTCCCACCAGGTACTCGGCCACCGTCGGCTCACCGTCCTGGGTGAGCCCCAGGGCCTCGCCGCGGGCCGGCAGGGCCTCGACAAAGCTGATGTGGGCGGCGCCGGGGTCGATCCAGCCGCGCAGCGCCAGCAGCGACACCGGTGAGGTGAGGTCCACGTAGCGGGGCTTGTGCTGGTCGAAGGTGGCACCCTGGGAGGGCATGTGCTGGTGGACGAACACCTCCGTGGGTATGCCCCACTGCTTGCGCAGGTCGTCCATGTGCAGCAGAGTCGTGGTCAGGTCGCGGTCCATGAGCGGAGCGATCTGGTGGGCCGGGAAGGTCCACGACTCGCGGCGGGTCACCAGGCGGCCGGCCACGTTCCGCTCGGAGTGCATCACCTCGTCGGGCAGAGGCCCGTTCAGGTCCCGACGGCGGCTGGTCCAGTGGTCCGCGAAGGGGGGCAGCCGGGACCAGGGGTCGCTCAGCAGCACCAGCCAGGACAGGTAGCCGCCCAGGAGGTACTGGGGGGTCAGGCCCAGGTAGGCCAGTCCCACGGGCCCGGCGTCGTCGGCCAGGAACAGGGTGCTCGTGGCCGGGTCGTGGACGAGCCGCAGGGAGCTGAGAGGGACCGCCTCCGGCGCCCCCGGCTCACCGGGCAGCCCCAGCGGCGGCAGGAGCCCGCAGGAGACGGCCTGACCGGTGTTGCACTCGGTACTGGCCTGGATCTCCAGGACCCGCTCGGTACCCCAGGAGGTGCGGATCCGTGTGGCCAGGCGCTCCCGGAAGCCGGAGCCCAGGAGCCGGTGGAAGCGGGCCTGGAGGGAGCCGTTGGCATTGGTGAAGGCGTTGACGACGGTCAGGCCCCCGCCGGCGGCGTAGGTCCGGGCGCTGGGGGCCACCGGCTGGAGGAAGGCACCCAGGTGCCTGGGCGAGCCGGAGAACCCGCCGGACAGCGCGGCGCGCTCCTCGTCGGGGCCGGCGGCATAGTCGAGCCCGGCGGCGCGCAGCATCTCCTGGTCGCCGTCGGGGGCGTGGGCGATGGTCATGAAGAAGGCCAGCGGGTCCTTGCACACCCCGCCGTTTCCGAACAGGGAGACGAAGCGGGCCACCATGAGGTCGTAGATGTGGGAGCGGGCCACCCAGGGGTCGGCGAGCTCGCCCAGGGTCTTGACGTCCTGCTCGAAGGGGGCGTCCTCGAGAGGGTCGACCCAGCTGCGGGTCGACTCGCGGTCCTCGTAGAGGAAGCCGCTGGGGCGCTCACCGAGCTCGCCGTCGGGGAAGACGCGCTCGGCCAGGCGCACAGTGCGGTTGAGGAGCTCGGCGCGGCCGGGCCCGTCAGCGGCGCCGACGGCGTCGTCGAGCCGGGCCAGCCAGGCCAGATCCTTGCCCCACTGGCGCTGCTGCTCCGGTGAGAGCGAGGCGGCCAGCAGCGGGAAGGGGTTCTCCCCGCGGTACCAGGGCACGTGCGGCACGATGGCGCCGGAGGCCAGCAGCCGCTCCAGGCGCAGGCGCGGGTCGGCGCCACCTACGCGCTCGCAGGCGTCGCGCACACTGAGCACGGCGTGCATGCCGCCGCCGGTGAGGGCGTCGTGGGTCTCCTGGAGCCAGCGGGCGGGCTGGATGGTCTCCTGGCGGAAGACCATGCCGTTGCCGTACTCGTGCTCGCCGACGACGGTCAGCGCCTCCGCCTCGACCTCCCGGGAGGGGTACTGGCCGTAGGCGCCGGCCGCGTCCGGGCCGGGTGCGGCGCTGTAGGAGCGGCGCACGGGGGCGGGCTCGAGGTAGAGGGCGCCGTCGGCGGCCAGGTCCTGGGCGGTGGCGCTCAGGATGCGGTAGGCCAGGTGGGTGGCCACCATGCGGTGGCTGCGCCCGGTGGAGGGCTGTCCCGCCTCGTTGACGGTGGTCAGTCCCGAGAAGGGGCTGGTCTTGAGGGCGGCCCGGGTGGCCAGGGTGTAGAGGGTGCGCAGGACTCGGGGGTCCTCGAGCCGGCGGCCGCGGGTGGCCAGGGTGGAGACCAGGGCCGGGGCGGCAATCGCCAGGGCCTCCTGGTAGCCGGGCTCGTCGAGGCCGGCCGCCAGCAGCTCGCGGCTGCGGTCCAGGTCGACGTCGACCAGGACGGCCAGGCGGGCTCGGGTCTCCTCCTTGCGGGCCACCAGGGCGTCCCAGCGCTCCAGCAGCGCGCGCAGCTCGGCGGGTAGGGCCGCCAGGACCTCCTCGGACAGGTCGGTGGCGCGCCCCTGGAAGACGCAGCGCTTGGCGCGCAGGACCGGGCGGCGCTCGGCCTTGTCCAGGGTGGGGACGATCTCGTAGAGCGGGTCGAGCAGCTGGTCGGCGGCGCCGTCGAGCACCTCGTCGAGCCGGCGCAGGTAGTCCAGGGTGCCGATGACGGCGGCGCTGGTCTCGGGGACTGCCCGCACCGGCAGCCCGCCCAGGCGCACGAGGGTCGGCAGGGCCACGGCGGGCTGGGCCAGGGCCGGGGGCTCCGGCTCCGGTGCCGGTACCGGCGCTGGTACGGCGGAGGTCGGAGCGGATGGGATGGGCTCCCCGGGGGTCACGGCGGATACGGGCTGCGGCTGTGGCTGTTGGGAGGGGGAGGCACCGGCACGAGAGAGAACCGGCTGCGTCATAGGAGGAAACCTTTCAAGAGGGCGTACAGCCAGTAGCCTATCCATACAATGCTCATCACGAAGGCCACCAGTCCGAGAAGAGAGCACGCCAGTCCGTAAATGAAGTAGCCCCAGCGCACCGCGGGCCGCATGACGGCCAGGCCCGGCGGCAGCGGCTGGCGCGTCAGGATGCAGCGCAGCACGAACATGGAGCGCCCGCGCAGGTTGACCGAGCCGGTGGCCGCCTCGACCGCGGCGACGCCGTCGGACTGGGTGAGGGGGTTGAGGTTGGTGACGAGCATGGTGAGCTGGAAGGCGCACAGGGTCAGGGCCACCTGGCGCACCGTTCCCGTCGAGGCCCAGGCGACGGCCGCCTCCAGGCCGCAGACGACGCCGTCGGAGAAGATGCCGGCCAGGGCCAGCATGGTCAGCCCGCTCCGGGAGCGCACCCGGTAGGAGTCGGTGCGGTCGACGTAGGCGATGGGGATCGCCCAGAACATGAGCGCCACCCCCAGTCCGCGGATGGGGGTGCCCAGGTAGCCGGCGACGATGGCGTGCCAGGACTCGTGCAGCAGGATGCTCACCAGCTGGATCGCCACTGCCGTGACGAAGACCAGGACCCCCGGGCGGGGTCCCCCGGCCAGGGAGCTGAGCGCCATGGCCCCGGCCGCATACCCGCAGGCGGCCAGCGCCAGGAAGACCCAGCTGAGCGCGGGGGCCGGCAGGCGCTGGAGCAGGGTGACAACGGGGGCGACGATCCGGTGGTACTTGCGGGCGATGATGATGCGGGGCAGCCACCAGCCCCCGCTGCGGCGGGGCCTCTCGACCTTGAGGTGGCGGGCCCGGCGGGGCTGGGCCGTGTGGCGTCCGCGGCTGCGCCTGGTGCGCGCCGGGGCCGCCGAAGCGTCGGGTGCGGCGGGGGCGGCGGGGGCGGGGGTCCCGCCC